>NZ_JBNFNZ010000524.1:0-1583 GCF_057364525.1 Aeromicrobium sp. PFPM2_SD2 | reverse complement strand
CAGCGCAAGCGCGCGTTCGTCGCCCGGGCGCTGGCCCAGGCGCCGCGCCTGCTGCTGCTCGACGAGCCGTTCGCCGGCGTCGACCGGCGCACGGAGGAGGCGCTGACCGTGCTGCTGCGCCGCTTCGCCGAGGACGGTGGCACGGTGCTCGTCTCCACCCACGACCTCTCCCGCCTGCCGGAGCTGGCGACCGAGTCGGTGCTGCTGCGCCGCACGGTGCTCATGCACGGCCCCACGGCGGACGTCGTGCGGCCCGAGAACCTGGCCCGCGCGTTCGGCCTGGACGTGGGTGAGGACCGGTGACGCTCTGGGACCTGCTGGTCGACCCGTTCGCGTACGGGTTCATGGAGCGGGCGCTCGTGGCCAGCCTCGCCGCGGCCGTCGTGTGCGCCGTCCTGTCGTGCTGGCTCGTGCTCGTCGGCTGGTCGCTCATGGGCGACGCGGTCTCGCACTCGGTGCTCCCCGGCGTGGTGCTGGCCTACGTCGTCGGCGTGCCGTTCGCGGTCGGCGCGACGGCGTTCGGGTTCCTGGCCGTCGCGCTGATCGGGGCCGTGCGCGAGGGCCGTCGGGTGAAGGAGGACGCGGCGATCGGCATCGTCTTCACGACGCTGTTCGCCCTCGGCCTGGTGCTCATCTCGGTGACGCCCAGCCAGACCGACCTCGACCACATCGTCTTCGGCAACGTGCTCGGCGTGGACGCCGGCGAGCTGTGGCAGGTCGTCGGCATCGCCGCCGTCGTCCTGGTGGTGCTGCTGCTCAAGCGCCGCGACCTGACGCTCGTGGCGTTCGACCCGACGCACGCGTTCGCGATCGGGCTGAGCCCCAGCCGGCTGCGCTGGCTGCTGCTGGCCCTGCTCGCGCTCACCACCGTCGTGGCGCTGCAGACCGTCGGCGTCGTGCTCGTGGTGGCCATGCTCATCACGCCCGGCGCGACCGCGCGCCTGCTCACCGACCGCTTCGACCGGATGCTGCTGGTGGCCCCGGCGGCGTCCGCGCTCTGCGCGCTCGTCGGGCTGTACGGCGCCTACTACCTCGACACGGCGCCCGGCGCGATGGTCGTCCTGGCCCAGGGCTGCCTGTTCGCGCTGGTGTTCCTGCTGGCGCCCCGGCACGGCGTCCTCGCCCGGGCCCGGCGCCGGAGCCGCTAGCGTACGGCCGTGACCACCTTCGACGACTCGGTCGTGCAGGCCGTCCTGAAGCACATGAACGACGACCACGCGGACGACTCGCTGCTCATCGTCCGCGCGTTCGCCGACCCCCAGGCGACCTCGGCCACGATGGTCGGCCTGGACGCCACCGCCGGACGCTGGACCGCCGAGGTGGAGGACACCACGACCGCCGTCGAGGTGCCCTGGCCCATCGAGGTGACCGAGCGCGCCGACCTGCGCCGGGCCGTGGTCGTGCTCCACGAGCAGGCTTGCGAGCGCCTCGGCGTCGAGCCGCGGGGGCACTGACGTGAGCCTCGTCCTGCTCGAGCCCGACGGCGGCGTCCGCACCATCACGCTCAAACGGCGCCCGAGCGGCGCAACGCCCCTCGACCGCGCCCCTGCTGGACGAGCTCGCCGCCGCCGTCGCGGCGGTGG
>NZ_JBNFNZ010000523.1:0-1585 GCF_057364525.1 Aeromicrobium sp. PFPM2_SD2 | reverse complement strand
GTCGCCGGCGCGCCACGCCGGGACGCTCGTCGTGGGGTGACCAGGTGGACGTCCACCGCGCCGGCGAGCGCGGCCACCCGCTCCCCCGTGGTGCCGGTGAACAGCCGGCGCAGCCGGCCGTGGCTGGACGTGCCGACGCGATCATCGTCGCGTTCGTCCCGACGGCGAAGTCGACGACCGCCGAGGCGGGCTCCTCCCCCACGACGGTGTGGAAGGTCGCGCCGAGCGAGCCGGCCAGCTGCTGCAGCCGCGCGACGCGCGCCGCGTCGGGACCGGCCAGGCCGTCCTCGACGATGACGTGCACCGCGAGCAGGTCGGCCGCGGACGAGCGCTGGGCCAGGCGGGCGCTGCGGCGCAGCAGGGCCTCGCTCTCGGGTCCCCCGGTGACGGCGACGACGATGCGCTCCCTTTGGCCGGCCAGGGTGCCGCGATGTCGTGCGAGCGCCGGTAGTCGTCCAGCGCGTCGTCGACCCGGTCGGCCAGCCACAGCAGGGCCAGCTCGCGCAGCGCGGTGAGGTTGCCGACCCGGAAGTACGACGCCAGCGACGCGTCGACCTGCTCGGGCCGGTAGACGTTGCCGTGCGCGAGCCGGCGGCGCAGCGCCTCGGGCGCCATGTCGACGAGCTGGATCTGGTCGGCCTGGCGCACCACCTGGTCGGGCACCGTCTCCCGCTGGCGCACGCCGGTGATGCGCTCGACGGCGTCGTTGAGCGACTCCAGGTGCTGCACGTTGATCGTGGTGATCACGTCGATGCCGGCGACCCGGACCTGCTCGACGTCCTCGACCCGCTTGGCGTGGACGCTGCCCGGCACGTTGGTGTGCGCGAGCTCGTCCACGCAGACGACCGCGGGCCGACGGGCGATGATCGCGGCGGTGTCCATCTCCTCGAACGTCGTGCCGCCGTGCTCGACGACGCGGCGCGGGACGACCTCCAGGCCCTCGAGCATCTGCGCGGTGTGCGGACGTCCGTGGGTCTCGACGAAGCCGACGACCACGTCGGTGCCCCGGTCGCGCCGCCGCCGCGCCTCGTCGAGCATCGCGTACGTCTTGCCGACGCCGGGGGCGGCGCCGAGGTAGACCATGAGCCGTCCTCGGCGCGTCGCCTCCACGTCCGGCATCCTGCCACTCAGCGCATCGCCGCGGCGCGCAGCACGGCCGCGTTGAGCATCAGGACGTCCACCCGCGGCTCGCCCAGCACGCCGAGCGTCCGGCCGTGGGTGTGCTGCGCGACCAGGCCGCGGACGGTCTGCAGAGACAGCCCCTGGGCCCGCGCGACGCGCGGCGCCTGCAGCTCGGCGTACGCCACCGAGACGTGCGGGTCCAGGCCGGAGCCCGACGGCCGTCACCGCGTCGGCCGGCACCTCGTCCTCGTCGACGCCCTCGCGGGCTGCGACTCGGCCCGCCGCTCGCGCACCAGCGCGACCAGGTCGGGGCTCTCGGGACCCAGGTTGGACCCGGCGCTGGCGAGGGCGTCGTAGCCGTCGCCGGCCGCCGAGGGCCGCGGCTGGAACAGGTCGGGGTCGTCGACGGCCTGGCCGAGCAGGGCCGAGCCGACGGCCTCGTCGGGGGTCGGTGGTGCGGTCG
>NZ_JBNFNZ010000522.1:0-1587 GCF_057364525.1 Aeromicrobium sp. PFPM2_SD2 | reverse complement strand
GCGAGCAGGGTGCCGGTCCAGCCGCCGGGCTCCAGACGATGGTCAGCAGCAGGCGTGCCGGCGGCCAGCCCGCCGCCGACCAGCCCGGCGACCGCCCCGGCCGCGGTCAGCCCGCGCCACCAGATGCCGAGCACGAGCAGCGGGCAGAACGTCGCGGCGGCCAGGCCGAAGGCGAACGTCACCGAGCTGGCCACGGAGATCTCGCCGGTCATGAACGACAGGGCGAGGGGCACCAGGACGCAGGCCACGGCGGCCACCCGCAGCGCCGCGATGGACGACAGGCGGGTGGTGGCGGCCAGGCTCTGCCCGACGACACCGGCGACCGACATCGTCAGCCCCGACGACGTCGACAGGAAGGCCGCGAACGCGCCCGCGGTGACCAGGGCGCCGAGCAGGTCGCCGGCGGTGCCCTCGAGCACGCGTCCGGGCAGCTCCAGCACGACGCTGTCGGCGTGGCCGGACGCGACGAGGTCGCCGGCGTAGACGCGTCCGAGCACGCCGTAGACCGGCGGGAGCAGGTAGAACGCGCCGAGCAGGACGAGCACGACCAGCGTCGTGCGCCGGGCCGCCCGCCCGTCGCGGTTCGTGTAGAAGCGCACGACCACGTGCGGCAGGCCCATCGTGCCCAGGAAGGTGGCGGCCATGACCGCGTACGTGCTGTACAGGCCCTGGGCGCCGTCGCCGAGCGGGCCGAACCAGTCGCCGGCGTCCGGCGTGGTCGGGCTGCCGTCGCCGCGCCAGGCCGCGACGAGGAAGGCGAGCGGCACGAGCAGCGCGGTCAGCTTCAGCCAGTACTGGAACGCCTGCACGAAGGTGATCGAGCGCATGCCGCCGGAGACGACGTTGACCACGACGATCGCCGCGACGAGGGTGCTGCCCAGCCACTCGGGCGCGTCCGCGACCGTGCGCAGCGTCAGCCCCGCGCCCTGGAACTGCGGCATGAGGTAGAGCCAGCCCACGCCGACCACGAGCACCGTCGCGACGCGGCGGACGGCGACCGACTGCAGGCGGACCTGGGCGAAGTCCGGGATCGTGTACGCCCCCGAGCGGCGCAGCGGCGCGGCGACGAGGACGAGCAGCAGCAGGTAGCCGGCCGTCCAGCCGATCGGGTACCAAAGCATGTCGGCGCCGTAGGCGAGCACCAGCCCGGCCACGCCCAGGAACGACGCCGCCGACAGGTACTCGCCGCCGATCGCCGAGCTGTTCCACCACGGGCTGACTGAGCGGGACGCGACGTAGAAGTCGCTCGTCGTGCGGCTGATCCGCAGGCCGAAGGCCCCGATGCCGATGGTCGCGAGCGACACGAGCGTGACGGCGACGGCCGCGTAGGTCGGGTTCACGGCTGCTCGACGAGGGCGGCGAAGTCGCGCTCCAAGCGGTCGGTCTGGCGCACGTACAGCCAGCCGAGCACGAACAGCCACGGGTAGACGCCGACGCCCAGCGCCAGCCAGCCAGCGGCAGGCCCAGCACCTCGCCACCCACCACGCCGTCGGCGACGCGCAGCACCACGGGCAGCGAGCCCCAGCGTCACGGGCGAGGGCGAGCACGACGACGCCGGTCAGCCGCAGCTGGGAGCGGACGAGCGCG
>NZ_JBNFNZ010000521.1:0-1596 GCF_057364525.1 Aeromicrobium sp. PFPM2_SD2 | reverse complement strand
CGGACGCCCCACGGACGCGCGAGGTCGTCGGCGCCCAGGCCGTCGAGTGCGTCTCCCAGGGCGTCGCCGTAGTCGTGCCGCCACCCCGCGAGCTGCAGGGCGCCGAGCACCGGGGCGTCGTCCGGCCAGGCCAGTCGGGCTCCCACGTCAGTCACGGGCGTGAGTCTCCCACAGGCCGTCGGCCCGTTGTCGTAGCCTGACGCCATGCGCGCCTACCTCGACCTCGTCCAGCGGATCCTCGACGAGGGGGTCGAGAAGTCCGACCGCACCGGCACCGGCACGCGCAGCGTCTTCGGCCACCAGATGCGCTTCGACCTCACCGCGGGCTTCCCGCTGGTGACGACGAAGAAGATCTACACCCGCGCGGTGTTCGCCGAGCTCCTGTGGTTCATCGCCGGCGACACCAACAACAACACGCTGCGCGAGCAGGACGTGACGATCTGGGACGAGTGGGCCGACCCCGAGACCGGCGACCTCGGCCCGGTCTACGGCGCGCAGTGGCGCTCGTGGCCGACGCCCGGCGGCGGTCACGTCGACCAGCTGGCCACGGTGATCGCCGACCTGAAGGCCAACCCCGACTCGCGCCGGCACATCGTCAGCGCCTGGAACGTCGCCGACCTGCCCCGGATGGCGCTCGCGCCCTGCCACGCGTTCTTCCAGTTCTACGTCGCCCCGGCCACCGACGGCGGACGTCCGCGGCTGTCGTGCCAGCTCTACCAGCGCAGCGCCGACGTCTTCCTCGGCGTGCCGTTCAACATCGCGTCGTACGCGCTGCTGACCCACATGGTGGCCCAGGTGTGCGGCTACGACGTCGGCGACTTCGTCCACACCTTCGGCGACGCGCACCTGTACCTCAACCACCTGGACCAGGCGCGCGAGCAGCTGACCCGCGACCCGCGGCCGCTGCCGACGCTGCACCTCGACCCGGGGGTCACCGACATCGACGGCTTCACGCTGGACTCGATCCGGCTCGAGGGCTACGACCCGCACCCCGCGATCAAGGCCCCGATCGCCGTATGACGGTCACGATCGTCGTCGCGGTCGGCGAGAACGGCGTCATCGGCCGCGACGGGGGCATGCCGTGGCCGCGCACCGGCGACATGCGCCAGTTCAAGGAGCTGACCTGGGGCCACCCGGTCGTCATGGGCCGGGCCACCTTCGAGTCCATCGGCCGGCCGCTGCCCGGACGCACGTCCGTCGTGCTCACCCGGCGCGCCGACTGGCAGCCCGGTCACGACGACGTCGTCGTGACCCACGACCTGCGCGAGGCGCTCGCCGCGGCGGCCGCCCTGGACGACGAGGTGTTCCTCGTCGGGGGAGCGCAGGTGTACGCCGAGGCGCTGGACGCCGGGCTGGTCGACCGGATGGTCGTCACCCACGTGCCGCTCGCCCCCGAGGGCGACGCGTCCTTCGGCCCGATCGACGCCGCGAGGTGGCGCGAGGTCTCGCGCTCCTCGCACGCCGGCACGCCCGACTACGAGATCGCCACCTACGAGCGCCGCTAGCGCAGCCGGCCGGACGAGCCGATCTGCCACACCGCGACCCCGTGGACGCCCGCGGCCCGCGCGACCTTCTCGCGGGCGCGCAGCGAGCGCC
>NZ_JBNFNZ010000520.1:0-1600 GCF_057364525.1 Aeromicrobium sp. PFPM2_SD2 | reverse complement strand
GTCACGCGACGCCGGCGACCAGTGCCAGGACGACGAGGAGGGCGGCCGGGTCGGCGTGGCGCCCAGCGTGACGTGGACGCCGGTCGCGGTGACGAGGCAGACGACGGCGGCCGCGGCGGCTCGCACGAGCCGCAGCAGGCGCGCGGTCGGCACGCTCACCCCGGGAAGGTCCACGGCCCCGAGCATAGGCGGCCCGCTCCGGGCCGCCGGCAGGGCGTCCGGGGGTCTGGACTTGCGCCGTCGAGTCCGCGACCGTGGGGCCATGACGACCTCAGCCGCGTACATCACCCTCGACGAGCAGTGGGGTGCGCACAACTACCATCCCCTGCCCGTCGTCGTGGCCCGCGCCGAGGGCGCGTACGTCACCGACGTCGAGGGCCGCCGCTACCTGGACTTCCTGTCCGGCTACTCCGCGCTCAACTTCGGCCACCGACACCCGGCGCTCGTCGCGGCCGCGCACGAGCAGCTGGACCGGCTGACGCTCACGTCGCGCGCGTTCCACAACGACCGGTTCGGCGCCTTCTGCCGCGACCTGGCCGAGCTGACCGGCACCGAGATGGTGCTGACCATGAACACCGGCGCCGAGGCCGTGGAGTCGGCGATCAAGGTCGCCCGCAAGTGGGCCTACGAGGTCAAGGGCGTCGCCTACGACGCCGCCGAGATCATCGTCGCCACCGACAACTTCCACGGCCGCACGACCACGATCGTCTCCTTCTCCGACGACCCCGTCGCCCACGACAACTACGGCCCGTTCACGCCCGGCTTCGTCACCGTCCCGTTCGGCGACGCGCAGGCCGTGCGCGATGCCATCGGGCCGAACACCGCCGCCGTGCTCATGGAGCCGATCCAGGGCGAGGCCGGCGTCGTCGTGCCGCCGGAGGGGTTCTGGGCCGACGTCCGCGCCGCCTGCGACGAGCACGAGGTCCTGGTCATCGCCGACGAGGTGCAGTCGGGCCTGGCTCGCACCGGGGAGCTCCTGGCGCTCGACCACGAGGGCGTCCGGGCCGACCTCTACACGCTCGGCAAGGCGCTCGGCGGCGGGATCGTGCCGGTGTCCGCCGTCGTGGGCCGCGCCGACGTGCTGGGCGTCCTGAAGCCCGGCCAGCACGGCTCGACATTCGGCGGCAACCCGCTGGCCTGCGCGGTCGGCAGCGCCGTGGTCGAGCTGCTGCGCACCGGCGACTTCCAGGAGCGCTCGCGCAAGCTCGGCGAGCACCTGCACCGGCGCCTGGACGCGCTCGTGGGGCACGGCGTGGCCGCCGTCCGCGGCCGGGGGCTGTGGGCCGGCGTCGACATCGAGCCCACGCACAAGACCGGCCGCGAGGTGTCGATGGCGCTGCGCGACGAGGGCGTCCTGTGCAAGGAGACGCACCTGCGGACGCTGCGGGTCGCTCCCCCGCTGGTCATCACCGAGGACGAGATCGACCACGCGATGGACGCCCTCGAGCGCGCCCTCGACGCCTAGTCAGGCGAAGTAGGTCGCCCCACCGGGCGGCGGCGGGGACGCCTCGGCGTCCGCGTCGGTGAAAGGGCGCGCCCTTGCCGACCCGGTCGTCGACGGCGCGACCCTCCAGCACCCGGTACGGCAGCGGCGACCCGG
>NZ_JBNFNZ010000519.1:0-1601 GCF_057364525.1 Aeromicrobium sp. PFPM2_SD2 | reverse complement strand
AGCAGCACCGCCCCCGAGCACGCCGCCGGCCAGCGAGGCGGGCAGCAGCCGGCGCAGCAGCGCGCCCTGCCCGGCCAGCTCGCGCCGGTAGCCGAACGAGCCGGTCAGGCCACCGCCCACGAGCCCGATGTTGTTGGAGACGTTGGCCACCACCGGCGGGTAGCCGAGCAGCAACAGGGTCGGGAACGTCACGAGCGTCCCGGAGCCGACGACGACGTTGATCGTCCCGGCCCAGAAGCCCGCGGCCAGGATCGCGACGGTCTCGAGCACGGCGTCAGGCGCCCAGCAGCAGGACGAGCACCGAGACGGCGACGGCCAGCACGAGGACGCCGGCGGCGACGGCCGGTCCGGCCGAGGGACGAGGGCCCCCCGCGGCGGTGCCGACCCCTCAGCTCGGCCGCCGTGCGCCGGTAGCGCAGGGTGCCGTAGCCGACCCCGACCGCGCCGACCAGCACGAGCAGCCCGCCGGCGACCAGGCTGGCCACCGTCACCTCGCCGGCGTCGCCGAACCGGGCGATGGCCAGACCGACCACCATGACGTTCGCGCCCGTGCGCAGCCAGGCCAGCTGGGTGCGCTCGTTCGCCAGATGGTCACGGGGTCCGCCGATGGTCTCGCCCATGCCCGCATCCTGCCCGAACGCAAGCAGCCACCCGCCAGGGGCTTACCCCGCGGGTGGCTGCTCTCCACGCTCACCGGTCCGTCAGCCGCCTCTCGGCGAGTGGCCGCTCGTAGCGGCGAGTGGTGAGGCCCGGGGGCATGAATCGGACCGGCACGTGGCACAACGGGCGGACCCCGGCGCGTATTCCGGCGCGTCGGCACCAGGCCGCAACGTCCTCGTCACACGCCGCGCCTACGCTGCCTGCGTGACCGACTCCCCCGCCGACCCCGCGCCGCGCCTGGCCCTGCTGCACCTGCGCGCCGAGCGCCCCGACGCCCCGTGGTTCCAGCAGAAGCTGGACGTGCTCAACGACACGACCACCCGCGTCGCCCGCCGCCTGGGCTGGGAGGTCGTGCCGGTCGCGTCGGCCGAGGTGGGCGTCGAGGCGACGCTCGCGGCCGTCGAGGCCGCCGACGCCGTGGTGCTCATGGGCGGCGAGGACGTCGACCCGACGACGTACGACGGCCCCGCTCGTGTACCCCGGCAGCGGCAGCACGAGCCCGTGGCCGACGCCGCGCACCTGGAGGCGGTGCGGCGGTGCCGCGACACCGGCACCCCGCTGCTGGGCATCTGCCGCGGCCTGCAGCTGGTCAACGTCGCGCTGGGCGGCACGCTGGTGCCCCACCTGCCGACCACGGACGCGCACCGTCACCCCGACGGCTTCGTCCGCAACCGGGTGCGCCTCGTCGGCCCGGCCCTGACCGCCGAGTCGACCCCGAGCAGGACGTCCGCTGCACCCACCACCAGGCGTCGACCGGCTGGGCGACGGGCTGGTGGTGGCCGCGGTGGCCGACGACGGCGTGGTCGAGGCGGCCGTGCACGCCGACGCGCCGATCACCGGTGTCCAGTGGCACCCCGAGCACCCGGACACCGCCGACGAGCAGCTCGCCGCGCTGCGTCGAGGCGGGCTCGCGGGCCCAGGCGGCCGCGGTCGCCCTGCCG
>NZ_JBNFNZ010000518.1:0-1605 GCF_057364525.1 Aeromicrobium sp. PFPM2_SD2 | reverse complement strand
CCCGGGCGCCGTCGGCTGTCCTGCGGCCGAACCCGCGCCAGTACGACACCCGGTCGGTGTCGGGCACCCCGTCGGCCGGCGTGCCGAGCGTGACCAGGGCGCGGCGGGCGTCGAGCAGCAGGTGCATCAGCAGCTCCTGGACGTCCCAGTCGGTGCGGGTGGGGCGGTGCCAGGCGTCGGGCTCGCGCACGACCTCGGTGACGAGGGCGTACGTCTGCGCGAGCAGGCCGGGGACGTCGGCGGTCATCAGATCGCCCGGTAGTCGATGCGGGACATGCGGGGCCCGCGGCGCGGCGCCGGCGCGAGCGGGCTCAGCCCGAGCAGCCGGAAGACGCGCCAGCGGTGCGGCCGCCACGGCTCGAGGAAGGTCTCCACCTCGTCCTCGGGGAGCGGCCGGCCGGTCAGCGGGATGCCGACCACGGCGGGCAGGTGGTAGTCGCCGATGGAGACGGCGTCCGGGTCGCCGAGCGCGCGCTGGCCCACCTCGGCGGCGGTCCAGACGCCATCCCGCGGATCGAGCGCAGGCCGGCGTACACGCGAGCGGGGTCGTCGGTGCCCAGCCGCTCGATGCTGGCGGCCAGTCGGGTCGCCGCCTGCAGCGTGCGGGCGCGCTCGGGACCGACCCCGGCCCGGTGCCACTCCCAGGAGGGGATCGCGGCCCAGGTCTCGGCGGTGGGGAACACCCGCATGCCGGCGGGGGCGGGGCCGGGTGCCGGGTCGCCCAGGCGGGTGACCAGCCGCCGGAACGAGGCGAACGCGTCCAGCCCGACGACCTTCTGCTCGATGATCGCCGGCACCAGCGCCTCCATGACGCGGTGCGTGGCGGGCACGCGCACGCCGGGGAAGCGGCGGTGGGCGTCGGCCAGCAGCGGGTGGATCGGCTCGAACCCGCTCGGGTCGTCCCGCGCGCCGAGCAGGTCGGGCACGCCGGCGAGGAGCTCGGCGGCGCCCGTCGCCCCACGCGCGCACCCCGGACGCGGCGCGGGTCGACCTGGGTGAGCGCGTAGGTGACGGTGCCGGTCGGCATGCGGCTCGTGCGCCACGTGGCCGCGTCGGTGACGCGCATCGTCGGGTCACCGGGCCCGCGACGCAGGGGGGCCAGGGTGCGGCGCATGTCGACGCCGAAGCCGAGCTCCACCACGGCGTCGACGTCAGGCTGCATGTCCCCAGCCTGACACGCTCGTCCGACGGCGGCGGGCTCAGCCGGCCGCCGGGGCGACGGGACCGGCCAGGGCCAGCCGCTGCAGCCGGTGCGCAGGAGCGGCTCGGCGTCACGGCGGCGCTCGGGCGGGACGCTGACGAGCAGGTGGCAGGACGCCCCCGACGGCCGGGAGCCGTCCAGCCAGTTCGGCCGATCGGGGGAGAACCCCGGCCGCAGGGTCGCGCCGGCGGCGCTCATGGTCCGCACGGTGGGCTCGAGCAGGGCGAGCTGCTCCGCGGCGCCGGCCGCACTGAGCCACAGGTACGTGTCGTCGGTCTGCACCGCCACACGCGGGAGCGTCCCGCTGACGCCGGGTCCAGCCTGGCCCGGGCGAGCGCGCGCAGGAGGGGCGACGGTGTCCGTGGGGCAGGCGGGCGTCGCTCCGGGCGCGCACCCGCAGGTCC
>NZ_JBNFNZ010000517.1:0-1615 GCF_057364525.1 Aeromicrobium sp. PFPM2_SD2 | reverse complement strand
CACGTGCCCGCCGTCCAGCGGCAGGCCGGGCACGAGGTTGACGACGCCGAGGACGAGGTTGACGTAGGCCGCGGCGAGCGCGACGCCCTCGAGCGGCGGGGGCCAACCCGGGGCCAGGAGGAGCGCCAGCCCGCCGAGGGCGAGCGACGTGAGCGGGCCGACGACGGACGTCCACAGCTCCTGTGCCGGCGTGCGGCTCTCCCCCTCGATGACCGTCTCGCCGCCCAGCAGGTGCAGCGTGATCGACGAGACCGGCATCCGGTAGGTCCGGGCCACGAGCAGGTGGGCGCACTCGTGCAGGAACACCGAGACGTACAGGACGAGCACGAGGACGACGGCCGCCACGACGGGCGACCGGTACCCGATCAGCTCGAACTGCGGCGCGAACAGGGCGACCAGCACCACGGCCATGACCAGCAGCGAGGGCCGGACCAGGACGTCCACGCCCCCGACGCGTCCCAGCCGCAGCCCGGGGCTTCGCTCGCTCACGGGACCAACCTAGAGGTCGCCCCCTCGCGCCGCCGTCCCGCGCGGCTGCCAGCCCTGTCGGTGGGCCCGACTAGTCTCGGGGCCATGACCGAGACCGTGCCGACCGAGGCCGCCGAGCGGTCGCCCGCCGGGTCGCTCTCGCCGAGCCGGGCGTCCGACTTCACCGCCTGCCCGCTCAAGTACCGCCTGCGCGTCATCGACAAGGTGCCCGAGCCGCTCGACCCGGTCGCGGTCCGGGGCACGCTCGTCCACGCCGTCCTGGAGAAGCTGTTCGACGCGGCCGCGCCCGAGCGCACGCTCGAGACGGCCCGCGGGCTGCTGCCGGGCAGCTGGAGCGAGCTGGCCGACGAGGACGAGCGCTGCGGCTCGCTGTTCGACGCCGACGCCGAGCGCGAGGCGGCTTGGCTGGCCGAGTGCGAGGAGCTGCTGGCGCGGTACTTCCGCATGGAGGACCCGCAGTGGGTCGAGCCGACCGAGCGCGAGCTCAAGGTCGAGCACGTCCTCGACGGCGGCCTGCGGCTGCGCGGCATCGTCGACCGGCTCGACGTCGCCCCCGACGGACGCATCCGCGTCGTCGACTACAAGACCGGCAAGGCCCCGAACGAGCGGTACGCCGACAAGGCGATGTTCCAGATGCGCTTCTACGCCCTCGTCGTGTGGCGCACCCGCGGCGTCATGCCGTCGCTGCTGCAGCTGATGTACCTGGGCGACGGCACCTTCCTGCACTACGTGCCCGAGGAGTCCGACCTGCTGGCTACCGAGCGCCGCGTGAAGGCGCTCTGGTCGGCCATCGAGACGGCCACCGCCACCGGCGAGTTCCGGCCCAACAAGGGCCCGCTGTGCGGCTGGTGCTCGTTCCAGGCGCTGTGCCCCGCGTGGGGCGGCACGCCCCCGCCGTACCCGGGCCACCAGCTGCCCGCCGCCACCGCGTCCTGAGCCGGGGTGTCCGGTCCCTGAGCCTGCCGAGGGGACTGCTCCCGACAGGCTCGGGGACGACTCCCGGGATGGCTCAGGCCAGCAGGGCGCGCACGTCGTCCGGCGTCAGGCCGGCCAGCGTCGGGCGGCGCGTGCGCCGCGGTGCCTCGGGGACGTCCACCATGTGCGGCACGGCCAGCACGTGGCAGCC
>NZ_JBNFNZ010000516.1:0-1618 GCF_057364525.1 Aeromicrobium sp. PFPM2_SD2 | reverse complement strand
CGCGTGGACCCCGGACGGCCAGGACGACGCACAGCAGGACCCCCACCGCCGGCGCGAGCGCGAGCCAGTGGCCGGGGCCGCGGTCGCCCCGCGACGGGAGCAGTGACCACACGAGCACCGGCAGGGCCAGCGACGCCAGCAACGCACCCCACCACCGCAGCCAGGCACCCATCGCTCCCCTTCCCTCGCCGCGGAGTCTGCCAGGGATACCACCCGCACGGGGTTCACCTCGGCGTCATGCCCGGGCCACGGCCGGGCCACCGGGACACGCTTGGCTCGCGAGCAGCCGGCGCCACCCGGGCGCCGGACGTCCAGGGGGAACGATGAACCGAACCATGCTGGGAGCCGGCACCGCCGCGCTGCTCGCCCTCACGCTCGTCCCGGCCGCATCCGCGGCGGCCGACCGTCACCACGACCGTGACCGGGGCACGCACCTGGCCAGCCGGTCCGTGCTGCCCGCCGAGACCTTCGTGCCGGGCAGCGAGCCGTCCGGCTTCTTCACCGGCAACACCGCCGCGCCGTTCCCGGGCCAGCCCGTGCAGGGCTTCTCGGGCGTGCACGCGCTGGCCGACGGCAGCTACCTGACCATGAGCGACAACGGCTTCGGCACCAAGGCCAACAGCCGCGACTTCCAGCTGCGCGTGCACCGCGTGAAGCCCGGCCGCGACGGCCGCACGCGCGTCCTGCCCGGCGGCTTCACGCTGTCCGACCCGCGCGGCCACGTGCCGTGGACACTGTGGCGCGACGGCGGCTGCGCCGGGGCCACCGACCTGCCCTCCGGGTACACCTGCCCGCAGCCGGACCGGGTCCTGACCGGCTGGGACTTCGACGTCGAGTCCATGCAGGTTGCCGGCGACGGGACGTTCTGGTTCGGCGACGAGCTCGGCCCGTTCCTGCTGCACACCGACGCGCGCGGCCGGCTGCTCGAGGCACCGGTCGCGACGCCCGGCGTCACGTCCCCGTCGAGCCCGCTGCTGGCCGGCGCGACGCCGAACCTGCCCGACTCGAAGGGCTTCGAGGGCATGGCCATCACGCCCGACGGGAAGCGCCTCCTGCCGATGCTCGAGGGCAGCACCGCCGAGGACAAGGCGGCCGACGCGCGTCCGACCTGCGCATCTACGACGTCCGGCTCGGCCGTCACGGCGCCCGGTTCACCGGGGACTTCGACCGCTACCGGCTCGAGGCGCCCGACCACGCGATCGGCGACGCGATCGCCGTGAACGCCCACCAGCTGCTCGTCGTCGAGCGCGACAACCTGGCGGGGGCTGCGGCGCGGTTCAAGAAGGTGTTCCTCGTCGACCTGCGCGACCGCGACCGTGACGGCTACGTCGACAAGCGCGAGCTGGTGGACCTGCTCGACCTGCCCGACCCGCACCGCGTCGGCGGGTCCGGGCGGACGTTCGCGCTGCCCTACGTGACGATCGAGGACGTCGAGCTGCTCGATCGCGACACGATCGCCGTGCTCAACGACAACAACTTCCCGGCCACGGGCGGTCGCGGGACCGACGTCGCGGACGTCAACGAGCTCATCACGATCGACCTGGCGAAGCCGCTCGCCGTCGACCGGCGGCTGCTGCCCGGCCGGCTCGCCCCGGCGACGCCTCTGAGCGACGCCCCG
>NZ_JBNFNZ010000515.1:0-1623 GCF_057364525.1 Aeromicrobium sp. PFPM2_SD2 | reverse complement strand
GTCGAGCCAGACGCTCGTCGCGACCCTCGAGCGGCGCGTCCGACGGCGGTGAGCGCGACCATCTGCGACGCCCCTCGTCCTGCACCCCGCACGTCCGTCGCGCACCTCGGGCAGGTCGCCGGGCACGCCGCCGTCGAGCACCTTGGCGTACGGCGAGAGCCGTCCGGGCTCGCCGGGCAGCGCGTCGGGCTCGACGAGGCCGGGGCGGGCCACGAGGGTGACCCGCGGCGAGGCGTTGTCGGCGGCGAGCAGGTCGGCAGCTCGGACGGTCCGGTCCCCGCCCTCCGAGCGCCGCCCGACGCGCCTCGACCATCCACGCGGGGTGCGACTCCACGACGGCGAGCCGCTCGGTCTCGGGCAGCCCGGACGCGACCGCGTCCAGCCAGTCGGGCAGTCCGCGGCGCGCGACCTTGCGCAGCACGGCGTTGACGAAGGCCGTCGGCTTGTGCCCGACCTGGCGCCGCACGAGGTCGACCGTCGTCGAGACCGCGGCGTGCGACGGCACGCGCATGCCGAGCAGCTGGTGGACGCCCAGGCGCAGCGCGTCCAGCACCGGCGGGTCGATCTTCGCGACGCCCTGCTTGGCGACCTGGTCGAGGATCGCGTCGTACGTGCCCCGCCGGCGCAGCGTGCCGTGCACGAGCTCGGTCACCAGGGCGGCGTCGCGGCCCTCGAGGCCGCGCTCGCGCAGCATCGCGGGCAGGACGAGGTTGGTGTAGGCGTCACGCTCGTCGACGGCACGCAGCGCCTCGAACGCGGTGAGGCGGGCCATGTCCAGCGCCATCAGACGAGCCTCGCGTCCGGCTCGAGCGCGACGCCCCGACCCCAGTCGGCCGCGCTCATGCGCTTCTTCCCGTGCGCCTGCAGCTCGCCCAGGACGACGTCCGTCGTGCCGGTGCCCACGCGCACCTCGCGCTTGCCGACGCTCAGGCGTCCGGGCTCGAGCGTGCGCTCGTCGCTGACGGCGAGCGGACCGAGCTTGATCCGCAGCGGGTCCGCGCCGGTCTGCTCCAGCGTCGTCCAGGCGCCGGGGGCCGGCGTGCACCCGCGCACCTGGCGGTCGATGGCGAAGGCCGGACGCGACCAGTCGACGCGGGCGTCCTCGGTGGTCAGCTTCGGGGCGTAGGTGACGCCCTCCTCCTGCTGCGGGACGTAGGAGATGTCGCCGTCCTCGACGTGGTCGAGCGCGTCCACGAGCAGCCGCGCTCCCCCGTCGGCCAGCCGCTCGAGCAGGTCGCCGGCGGTGTCGGTGTCGCGGATGCGCTCGGTGATGACGCCGAGCACCGGCCCCGCGTCGAGCTCCTCGACGATGCGGAACACCGTGGCGCCGGTGACCTCGTCGCCGGCCATGAGCGACCACTGCACCGGTGCGGCGCCGCGCCAGTTCGGCAGCACCGAGAAGTGCAGGTTGACCCAGCCGTGCTCCGGGACGTCCAGCGCCTCCTGCTTGAGCAGCGCGCCGTAGGCGACCACGGGGCAGCAGTCCGGCTCGAGCTCCCGGAGCCGGGCCATGAAGTCGGGGTCGGACGGCTTGGTCGGCTTGAGCACCTCGATGCCGAGCTCACGGGCGCGGGCGGCGACGGGCGACTCCTCCAGGCGGCGGCCGCGGCCCGGCCGGGGCGT
>NZ_JBNFNZ010000514.1:0-1624 GCF_057364525.1 Aeromicrobium sp. PFPM2_SD2 | reverse complement strand
CGCTCGACCGGCGCGAGGACCGGCTCGGTGGCGGGAGCGAGGCCCTTCGTGACCGACCCGGTGAGCGGTCCGGCGAGGTCGTCGACCAGGTCGGCGACGGGACGGGACCCTGACGGCTTCTCGGCGGCGTCCGCGCCGGAGGCCGAGACGAGCACCAGCACGGCCCAGGCGGCGCACGCGAGGACGGCCCAGGCCATGGCCCGGACGGTCGTGCGTGCGACCGCGGTCATCGTGCTCCTGCGCTCGAGGGCTTGCTGCCGTCGACGGTAAGCACGACCTCGCGGACGTGCACGCGGAACGTGCGCGAGCGGTGCCGTGACCCGTTAGCAGGCGACGTTCTCGGCCGCCTGGCGCAGCACCCGGCGGCGCGACGCGACGGCGTCGACGGTGAACAGCACCAGCGCCAGCCAGACCAGCACGAACCCGGCCCACCGTGCCCCGCTCATGTGCTCGTCGAAGACCAGGAGCCCGAAGACGAACTGCAGGATCGGGCCGAGGTACTGCAGGAGCCCGAGGGTGGTGAGGCTCAGTCGTGTCGCCGCGGCGCCGAACAGCAGCAGCGGCACCGCGGTGACCACGCCGGTGCCGGCGAGCAGCAGCGCGTTGACCGGGCCCTCGTGGCCGAAGACGAGCCCGCCGGTGACCTGCAGGAACACCAGGTAGGCGATCGCGACCGGGCTCAGCAGCGCGGTCTCCACCGCCAGCGACTCCACCGCGCCGAGCTGGGCCCGCTTCTTGAGGAAGCCGTAGATCGCGAACGACGCCGCCACGGTGAGCGCGACGTAGGGAAGACGTCCGTAGTCGACGGTCAGGACGACGACCGCGACGGCACCGACGCCGACCGCGACCCACTGCACCGGTCGCAGGTGCTCGCCGAGCACGAGGACGCCGAGCAGGACCGTGACGAGCGGGTTGATGAAGTAGCCCAGCGACGTCTCGATGACGTGCCCGTTCGTCACGCCCCAGATGAAGGCGCCCCAGTTGACCGCGATGACCACCGAGGCGACCGCGAGGAAGAGCAGCCGCACGGGGTCGCGCCACAGCACCCGGAAGGCGCCCCACCGGTGGTCACGGTGAGCAGGAGGGCGACGAAGCCGAGCGACCACACGACCCGGTGGCTGAGCGCCTCCAGCGAGCCGGCGGGCTCGAGCAGGGGCCAGTACAGCGGGAACAGCCCCCAGCACAGGTAGGCGCCGGCGCCGAGCGCCAGACCGGAGCGTGACTCGTCCACGTGCGCAGGCTATGCCCCCGCGGGGACGCCTAGACTGCTGGCCCGTGACCTTCTTCAGCTGGGACGTGCTCGGCCCGTCGACCGTCCTGCTGGGCGGTCTGGTCCTGGGCGTCCTGGTCGACCGGCTCGTCCCGCGCCGCACGTGGCTCGGCTCGGGCATCCCCGCGACCGCCGCGGTGGTCGCCGCCCTGGTGCTGGTCGTGGAGCAGGACCGGCCCGGCCTGCTGAGCCTCGTCGCCGCCCTGGGCGTCCTGCTCGTCGCGAACGTCGTCAACTACGAGGAGTCGATGCCCCCGGCGCTGTTCCACGCCGGGGTGCTGGTGTCGGCCCGCGGCGGCGTCGTCGCCGAGCGGGTCGGCCGACGTCGCCGGGGGCGGTCGTCGCCCTCGCCGT
>NZ_JBNFNZ010000513.1:0-1634 GCF_057364525.1 Aeromicrobium sp. PFPM2_SD2 | reverse complement strand
TCGGCCGGGCTGCCGTGGCGAGGAGCCGGACGGCGGCTGGGCCGACGCCGGGCGCACCGACCTGGAGACCACGATCGACACGGTCGGACGCTCGTCCGACCGCCGCGGCGACTTCGACGAGGTCTACGGCGACTGGGCGCAGCTGCGCGACCAGGTCCGCTCGTCCTCGTCCCCGCAGCGGCTCGACACCGACGTCGCCGCGGCGCTGCGGGCCGCCGAGCGCGATCCCGCTGGGCTGAGTCGTGAGCAGGCGCTGGCGCTCATGACCGCCCCCGAGGGGCCCGAGCTCGAGGCGCTCTGCTCGCTGGCCGACGACCTGCGCCGCGACGCGGTCGGCGACGACCTGACGTACGTGGTGAACCGGAACATCAACTTCACCAACGTCTGCTACACCGGCTGCCGCTTCTGCGCGTTCGCCCAGCGCAAGACCGACGCCGACGCGTTCACGCTGTCGCTGGACGAGATCCAGGCGCGGGCGCACGAGGCGGTCGCGTTCGGCGCCACGGAGGTGTGCATGCAGGGCGGCATCGACCCGGAGATGCCGGCCAGCTCGTACTTCGACATCGCGCGGGCGGTGAAGCAGGCCGAGCCCGGCCTTCACCTGCACGCCTACAGCCCGATGGAGGTCATGAACGGCGTCGCCCGCACCGGCCTGTCGATCCACGACTGGCTGGTCGCCGCGAAGGAGGCCGGCGTCGACTCGCTGCCCGGCACCGCGGCCGAGATCCTCGACGACGAGGTCCGCTGGGTGCTGACCAAGGGCAAGCTCCCGGCCAGCCAGTGGGTCGAGGTCGTCACCACCGCGCACCGCGTCGGGCTGCCGACCACCGCGACGATGATGTACGGCCACGTCGACCACCCCGGGCACTGGGTCGGGCACCTGCGCACCATCGCCGAGCTCCAGCGCGAGACCGGCGGCTTCACCGAGTTCGTCCCGCTGCCGTTCGTGCACCAGTCGAGCCCGATCTACCTGGCCGGCGTCGCGCGTCCGGGCCCCACGGTGCGCGACAACCGGGCCGTGCACGCGATGGCCCGCGTCATGCTGCACGGGCTGGTCGACAACGTCCAGGTCTCGTGGGTCAAGCTCGAGCCGGCCGTGCTCGACCAGATCCTGCGCGGCGGCGTGAACGACCTCGGCGGCACGCTCATGGAGGAGACGATCAGCCGCATGGCCGGCTCGACACAGGGCTCGCGCAAGGACGTCCACGAGCTGGAGCAGATGGCCGCGCGGGTCGGACGTCCCGCCGTGCAGCGCACCACGTCGTACGGACGCCCCCGTCCCGTCGCCTGAGCGAAACCTGGGGGACCACCTCCCTGGCTACGATGGAGACCGGCGTCACGAGCGCCGCCCGGATCGTCCCGTCGACCACGACCTCACGGGGGTGACGCAGTGCCCGACGCCTCGGTGCGCTTCACCGCCGTGCTGCCCATCAAGTCCTGGACCCACGCCAAGTCGCGCCTGCACGACGACCCGATCGTGCGCCACGCCTTCGCCCGGGCCCTGCTCAAGGACACGCTCGACGCCGTCCTGGACGCCCGGGCCGTCGACCGCACCGTCGTCGTGACCGCCCGACGCCGGGCGTCGCCGAGTACGCCCGCTTCGTGGGGCGCCGAGGTGGTCGCCGACCGCACCC
>NZ_JBNFNZ010000512.1:0-1635 GCF_057364525.1 Aeromicrobium sp. PFPM2_SD2 | reverse complement strand
TGCCGGCGGCGCGCGCTACTGGCGCGCGTCGCGGTCCCAGGCGTGCTTGGCCGCGAGCACCGCGGCCTGGGTGCGCCGCTCCAGCCCCAGCTTGGACAGCAGCCGGGTCACGTTGTTCTTGACCGTCTTCTCGGCCAGGAACAGCTCGGCGGCGATCTCGCGGTTGGTCATGCCCCGCCCGATGAGGTCCAGGACGGTGCGCTCGCGCTCGGACAGCTGGTCCAGCTGCGAGGCGTCGGGCTTGCCCTCGCGGATGCGGGTCAGCACGCGGCTGGTCATCACCGGGTCGAGCATCGACTGGCCCGAGGCCACCTGCCGCACCGCGTCGAGCAGGTCGGTTCCGCGCACCTGCTTGAGCACGTAGCCGGACGCGCCGGCCATGATCGCCGAGAACAGCGCCTCGTCGTCCTCGTAGGAGGTCAGGAACAGCACCCGCAGCGCGGGCATCGCGGCGCGCAGCTCGCGGCACAGGTCGACGCCCGAGGCGTCGGGCAGGCGGACGTCCAGCAGGGCCATGTCGGGCTGGAGCGCCGGGACGCGGTCGAGCGCCTGCTGGGCCGAGTCGGCCTCGCCGACCACCTCGAGGCCGGGCTCGGCGTCGAGCAGGCCCTTCACCCCCTGGCGCACGATCGGGTGGTCGTCGACCAGGAAGATCCGCACGTTGTCGGTCACCGCACCGCCTCTCCGGGCACCTGCCACAGCACCTCGACGCCGCCCTCGGGACGGTCGCGCACGACGCACGACCCACCCAGCCCCTCGGCCCGGTGGGCCATGTTCAGCAGCCCGCCGCGCGCGAGGCGCCGCGGAGCCCCCGTCCGTCGTCCGTGACACGGACGACGACGCCATCCTGCACGCTCGCGCGCACCTCCACGTCGATGCTGGACGCCTCGGCGTGGCGCACCGCGTTGGAGACCGCCTCGCCGAGCACGCCGAGCACCTGGTGGCGCAGCGGACCGACCACGAGGGTGTCGACCGGGCCGTCGACGACCAGCCGGGGCCGGAAGCCGACCCCGCGGGCCACCACGTCGCTGAGCCGCAGCAGCTCGGTGCGCACGCCGTCGTCCTCGGCGGTGGACAGCTCGAAGATCGTGCGCCGGATGTCGTGGATCGTCTCGTCGAGCTGGTCGACGGCCTGCGCGACCTGGTCGGCCACCGGACCGGGCTCGAGCGAGCGGCTGAGCACCTCCAGGCCGAGCGCGGTGCCGTAGAGCCGCTGGATGACGAAGTCGTGCAGGTCGCGGCCGATGCGGTCGCGGTCCTCGAGCACGGCGAGCCGGTCGCGGTCGGCGCGGGCCTGCGCCACCTGCAGCACGAGGCCGGCCTGGTCGCAGAAGCGCTGCGGGAGCGTGGGGTCGAGCTGCCAGCTGCGGGCCGGGAGCCGCTCGCGCCAGCCCAGGCCCAGGACGCCCACGTGCTCGTCGCCGGGCAGCGGCAGCAGGATCACCGAGCGCAGCTGCGGCCAGCGCTCCTCCTCGCCGGGCAGGTACAGCGGCTCGAGCTCGGTGTCGGGCACGACGAGCCCGGCCCCGGTGCGCACGACCTCGGCCGGCAGCCCGTCGGGCCGGGTCAGCTCGCCGACCAGGGCCGGCGGGACGTCGCGCCCGGCCACGACCTCGACCGCCAGGTCGGCGTCGC
>NZ_JBNFNZ010000511.1:0-1640 GCF_057364525.1 Aeromicrobium sp. PFPM2_SD2 | reverse complement strand
CCCACGGCACGTCCGGGTCGGCGTCGGCCGGGTCCAGCCGGCCGCCGGGGAAGACGTACTGGCCGG
Organism: Aeromicrobium sp. PFPM2_SD2; assembly: GCF_057364525.1. NCBI lineage: Bacteria > Bacillati > Actinomycetota > Actinomycetes > Propionibacteriales > Nocardioidaceae > Aeromicrobium > Aeromicrobium sp. PFPM2_SD2. The sequence goes on along the minus strand of NZ_JBNFNZ010000511.1, from coordinate 1,574 downwards.
CGGCGAACGCCATCGTGGACTGGCGGCGCAGGAGGTACGCCTCCAGCCCCTCGGCCCCGTCGCGGACGACCACGATGCTCGCCGCGTCCCTGGGCGTCACCGGGTCGACGGGGTCGACCACGGACCGCAGCGTGTCGGGGACACGCACGCGGACCACTAGGCCACCTCGACCACGATCTCGACCTCGACCGGCGCGTCCAGCGGCAGCACGGCCACGCCGACGGCGCTGCGGGCGTGGACGCCGGCGTCGCCGAAGGCCAGGCCCAGCAGCTCGCTGGCGCCGTTGGCGACCTGCGGCTGGCCGGTGAACGACGGGTCGCTGGCCACGAAGACGACGGCCTTGACGACCTGCTTCACGCGGTCGAGGTCGCCGACCTGCGCCTTGACCGCCGCGATCGCGTTCAGCGCGCACTGGCGGGCGCACGCCGTGGCGGTGTCGGCGTCGACGCCGGCCCCCCCACCTTGCCGGTCGCCAGGAGCTCGCCGGAGGCCAGCGGCAGCTGCCCGGACGTGTGCACGTACGGGCCGGTGGTCAGCGCCGGGACGTACGCGGCGACGGGCTTGGCGACGTCGGGGACCTCGAGCCCCGCGGCGGCCAGGCGCTCCTCGACGGCGGACATCAGGCGACCGGGCGCTTGAAGTAGGCGACGAGGTTCTCGGGGTTCATCCCCGGGACGATCTGCACGAGCTCCCAGCCGTCACGACCGAAGTTGTCGAGGATCTGCTTGGTCGCGTGCACGAGGACCGGTGCGGTCAGGTACTCCCACTGTGTCATGGCCCGACTGTATCGGGCGTCACGCGAGCCGCCGCTCGGTCGGCATGCGCCTCGCGGCCGCGTCAGTAGGGTGGCGCCGTGGGCGCGACGACGCAGCTGCACGTGGTGACGGGCAAGGGCGGGACCGGCAAGACGACGGTGGCCGCCGCGCTGGCGATCGCCCTCGCCGACGAGGGCCGACGGGTGCTGCTGTGCGAGGTCGAGGGTCGCCAGGGCATCGCCCAGCTCTTCGACGTCCCGCCGCTCCCCTACGAGGAGCGGCGCATCGCGTCCGGCCTCGGCGGCGGACAGGTGCACGCGCTGGCCATCGACCCCGAGGCCGCGCTGCTGGAGTACCTGGACATGTACTACCACCTCGGCCGCGCCGGGAAGCTGCTCGACCGCTTCGGCGTCGTCGACTTCGCCACCACCATCGCGCCGGGCGTGCGCGACGTGCTGCTCACGGGCAAGGCCTACGAGGCGGCCCGGCGCAAGGAGCGCGGTCGCTTCGTCTACGACGCCGTCGTCATGGACGCTCCGCCCACCGGCCGCATCACCCGGTTCCTCAACGTCAACGCCGAGGTCGCCGGGCTGGCCAAGGTCGGCCCCGTGCGCAAGCAGGCCGACGCGATCATGGACATGCTCCACGGACCCAGCAGCCACGTGCACCTGGTCACCGTGCTCGAGGAGATGCCGGTGCAGGAGACGCTGGACGGCGTCGCCGAGCTGCGCGGCGCCGGCCTGCCGGTCGGCCACGTCCTGGTCAACCTCGTGCGCCCCGCGCTGGTCTCCGGCCCGTCGCGCGAGCTGCTCTGTCCGG
>NZ_JBNFNZ010000510.1:0-1647 GCF_057364525.1 Aeromicrobium sp. PFPM2_SD2 | reverse complement strand
GGCGTCGCGCAGGTGGGCCGGCACAGGCACGGAGGCGGCGTCGCCCAGGCGGGCGGCCGTCTCCTCGAAGCCGCGCACCTCCTCGGCGCACTGCGGGCACTCGGCCAGGTGCTGCTCGAAGGCGGTCCGCTCCTCGGGGTCGAGCGCGTCGAGGGCGTAGGCGCCGCTGAGCAGGTGCGGGTCGATCGTCATGCGGGCACCCCCAGGCAGTCGCGCAGACGGATGAGGCCGTCGCGCATGCGGGTCTTGACGGTGGCCGGGTTGGCCTCGAGCAGCGAGGCGACCTCGGCGTAGGTGTAGCCGCGGTAGTAGGCCAGGTCGACGGCCTGGCGCTGCAGCTCGGTCAGCGAGCCCAGGCAGCGACGCACCTGCTCGTGCTCCAGGCGGGTCGTCACCTCCTCCACGACCTCGTCGTGCTCGGGCGTGCGGGCCCGGTCGTAGCGCTGGTCGCGGTCGGCGGCCGCCTGGTCGCGGCGCACGGCGTCGCGGCCCGGCGGTGGGCCGAGCGTCAGCACCCAGGTCTTGCCCCGGCCGAGGTCGGCGTCGTAGCGGTGGGCCTGCTGCCACACCTGCAGGAAGACCTCCTGGGCCACCTCCTCGGAGCGGGGCGGTCGCGCAGGACGCGCCGCGCACCAGGCCGAGGACGGCCGGGGCGAGGGCGTCGTAGAGGGCGGCGAACGCCTTCTCGTCGCCGCGCGCGACCCGGTTCAGCAGCGCGTCCGTGGACGGCTCGGGGTCGGTCGCGACGGCCGCAGCGGGCGGGGGCCGGGATCGGGGGATGACATGGGGCTCCGGTCGTTCGAGGGGTCTCATCCACGGTTCGGTGCCGAGCCCGCGGCGGATGGGTGGCACCAGTGTGTTGCCGCTCGCCCGGGCCGACAAGACGAGCCGGGACGACGCGCGCGGCGTCGTCCCGGCCCTGGGTCAGGCGGCGAGGACGTCCAGCACCCAGGTGACGCCGAACCGGTCGGTGAGCATGCCGTAGGCCGCGGCCCACGGCGCCGGGCCGAGCGGCTGGCGGACCGTGGCCCCCTCGGCGAGCCGGTCCCAGCACGCGGTCAGCTCGCCGACGTCCGTGCCGCGGACGACACGAAGAACGGGTCCTCGCCGGGCGACCACGGACGCGAGGCGGGCACGTCGTAGGCCATGACCGTGAAGCCGCTCGGGGCGACGACCTGCCCCCACATGACGTGGTCGGCCTCGGCAGGGTCCTCGACGGCGCCCGCGTCCGCGTAGGTGGTGACGGCCAGCTCGCCGCCGAAGGCGGCGCGGTAGTGCTCGAGCGCGGCGCGGGCCTGCCCGCGCAGGTTGAGGTGGGGGACGACGGTGACGGACATGGTTCTCCTTCGGGGATCGTCGGCCGGACGGCCGCTCGTCCCCGACTCTCGACGCCCTTGCGGTCAGGATCTGTCCGCTCGTGCCGCAGGATGGGTCCATGTCCACCTCGGCCCGGCTGCTCGCGCTCCTGTCGTTGCTGCAGGCCCGGCGGGAGTGGTCCGGGCCGCTGCTCGCCGAGCGGCTCGAGGTGAGCCCGCGGACGGTGCGCCGCGACGTGGAGCGGCTGCGGGAGATGGGCTACCGGGTCCGGTCCACGCGCGGCCTGGACGGCGGTACCGGCTCGAGGCCGGACCGGCTCCCGCCGCTGCT
>NZ_JBNFNZ010000509.1:0-1647 GCF_057364525.1 Aeromicrobium sp. PFPM2_SD2 | reverse complement strand
GTCGCGTACGCCGCGGGCCCCGGACCGCCGTGCTCGCGGCCGCCCGCGCGGTGCTCGACGCCGAGCCCGGGGTCGTGACCGACTACCTCGTCCTGACCGACCCGTTCCTCACCCCCGTCGCCGCCGACCACGTCGGCGACGCCCGTCTGCTCGTGGCCGCCCGCGTGGGGACGACCCGACTCCTCGACAACCGCGGCCTGCACGTCGGCCAGGAAGGTGCCTGATGCTCCGCACGATGATGAAGTCCAAGATCCACCGCGCCACCGTGACGCAGGCCGACCTGCACTACGTCGGCTCGGTCACCGTCGACCAGGACCTGCTCGACGCGTCCGACATCCTGCCCGGCGAGCTCGTGCACATCGTCGACGTCACCAACGCGCGCGCCTGGAGACGTACACGATCGCGGGCGAGCGCGGCAGCGGCGTGATCGGCATCAACGGCGCCGCGGCCCACCTCGTCCACCCCGGCGACGTGGTCATCCTCATCGCCTACGCCCAGATGGACGACGCCGAGGCGCGCGCGTTCGAGCCGAGCGTCGTGTTCGTCGACGCCGACAACCACGTCGTCCAGCTCGGTGCCGACCCGGCCGACGTGCCCGCGGGGCACGGCCTGGAGCGCGGCGACCTCGTCGCGGCCCGGTAGCCGTGAGCCTGCTCTGCCTCGACATCAGCAACAGCCACACGCTGATCGGCATCTTCGAGGACGACGAGCTGGTCGCGCACTGGCGGCTGTCGACCGTCGAGCACCGCACGTCCGACGAGTGGCAGCTGCTGATCTCCGGCCTGGTCGTGCGGGCCGGGCTCGAGGTGCCCGAGGCGCTCAGCCTGTGCTGCACCGTGCCGTCGGTGCTGGTGGAGTTCCGCCACCTGGTCGCGCGCTACTTCGACGGCGCGCCGGTGTGCATCGTCGGGCCGGGCGTGAGGACGGGCGTGCCGATCCACACCGACAACCCGCGCGAGGTCGGCGCCGACCGCATCGTCAACGCCCTGGCCGCCGCCGAGCTGTACGGCGGCCCGGCCATCGTCGTCGACCTCAACGGCACCGCCACGATCTTCGACGTCGTGGACGAGAAGGGCCGCTACGTCGGTGGGGCGATCGCGCCCGGCGTCGAGCTGTCGCTGGACGCGCTGGCCCGCCGCGGTGCGCAGCTGCGCAGCGTGGAGCTCACCGAGCCGCGCGGGGTCATCGGCAAGAACACGGTGGAGGCGATCCAGTCCGGGGTCGTGCTCGGGTTCGCCGGCCTCGTCGACGGCATCGTGGAGCGGATGCTGGACGAGCTGGACGAGCCCGACGACGTCGCCGTCATCGCGACCGGCTCGTACCCCGAGGCCGTCCTGGACGCGTGCTCGTCCGTCACGACCCGCGACCCGTGGCTGACGCTGCAGGGCCTGCGGCTCGTGCACGAGCGCAACTTCGGCTGACTCAGTCCGGGGGCTCGGGGCCTCGGACTCGGCCGCGAAGTCCTCGGCCGGCTCGACCTCGTCGGCCGCGCCGACGACCGGGTCGTCGAGGGCCAGGACGGGCGCGTCGGGGTTGGCCGGGCACTGGGTCGGGTCGTCGGAGGTGGTGGGACGCACGGCGGGCTCCTGGGGAAGGGAAGGGCTCCTGCCCCGGGGGGACCCACGACCGGCGTCCCGGCACGGACCC
>NZ_JBNFNZ010000508.1:0-1648 GCF_057364525.1 Aeromicrobium sp. PFPM2_SD2 | reverse complement strand
CCGCGCCGGTCGCGCTCGATGGCGGCGACGGCACCGAATCTCGCTGGCCGAGGTGAACGGAGTCGCCCGACGGGGTCAGCCCGCTGGCCGTAGGCCGCGAGCGCGTCGCCGTAGGCCTCGATGAACGCCGGCTTCGGCGGTCGTGGACGCCGTGTTGCGCTGCGACGCCCGCGGCGCGCGACCGCCTCGGGCAGCGTCATGCCGAGCTCGAGCCGGTTCAGCAGCACCTGCAGGACGGTGGTGATGATCGTCGAGCCGCCGGGCGAGCCGACGACGAGCCGGACGCCGTGGTGGTCGGTGACGATCGTCGGCGACATGGACGAGCGCGGACGCTTGCCCGGCTCGACGCGGTTGGGGTCGTCCGGGTCGTAGACGGTGCTGAAGTCGGTCAGCTCGTTGTTGAGCAGGAAGCCGCGTCCGGGCACGGTCATGCCCGAGCCGCCGGTCTGCTCGATCGTGAGCGTGTAGGCGACCGCGTTGCCCCACCGGTCGACCACCGACAGGTGCGTGGTCGAGACGTTCTCGGTGTCGGAGTCGTCGACCGTCGGCTGCGCCGGCGTGCAGGCGGGTCCGTCGAGGGCGCCGGGCGCCACCGGGCGGGGCGTGGCCTGCTCGGGATCGATCGTGCACGCGCGGCTGTCGGCGAACCGCTGGCTCAGCAGGGTACGCGTCGGGACGTCGGTGAACGCCGGGTCGCCGACGTGCTCGGCGCGGTCGGCGAACACGCGGGCGGACGCCTCCAGGTACAGGTGCAGCGCCTGGGCGACCGGCAGCCCGGACAGGTCGTGGTTCTCCAGGATGTTCAGCGCCTCGCCGACCGCGACGCCGCCGGACGACGACGGCGCCATGCCGTGCACGGTGAGCCCACGGAAGCGGCTGGACGTCGCCTTCTGGTCGACGACGCGGTAGCGGGCCAGGTCGCGCGTGGTCATGGAGCCCGCGGGGGCCGGGAGACTCGAGGCGGGGTCGACCCGCGGCGACCGGACGACGTCCGCGATCTCGGCGGCGAGCGGACCGCGGTAGAACGCGCTCGGTCCGCGCCGGGCGATCTGCTCCAGCGTGCGGGCGAGGTCGGGGTTGCGGAAGCGGGTGCCGACCTGCGGGGCGTCCCCGCCGGGCAGGAACAGCTCGGCGGTGTCGGGGAAGGCGGCGAAGCGCGTCCGGTTGTCGAGGGTCTGGTTCCGGAACGTCTGGTCGACGACGAAGCCGCGGCGGGCCAGGTCGATCGACGGCTGCAGCGCCTTGCGCAGGCTCATCCGGCCGAAGCGGTCCAGCGCGCGGTCCCAGGTGGCGACCGTGCCGGGGACGCCGACGGCGACGCCGGACGAGACCAGCTCCGGCGTGAACCGGTAGGGCTGGCCGGTGGCGGGGTCGATGAAGGCGTCCGGCGTGATGCCCGCCGGGGCGGTCTCACGGCCGTCGATCGTCGAGACCTTGCCGGTGCGTCCGTCGTGGAAGACGAAGTAGCCGCCGCCGCCGATGCCGGCGCTGTACGGCTCGGACACGCCGAGCGCGGACGCGGTGGCGACCGCGGCGTCGGCGGCGTTGCCCCCGCGACGCAGCACGTCCAGACCGATTGCGGGTGGCGTTTCGCGTCCACCGAGCTGACGGCGCCGCCGTAGCCGTACGCCGTGGCGGTGGTGCCCGG
>NZ_JBNFNZ010000507.1:0-1654 GCF_057364525.1 Aeromicrobium sp. PFPM2_SD2 | reverse complement strand
CTCGGCCGCGGGGGCCGGGGCCTCCGCGACGACGTCCTCGGTCTCGGCGGCCGGCTCCTCGTCGGTGCTGAACACGACGGCGGCGTCACGCTCCACGTTGAGCACCTGGACGTCGGGGCCGAGGCGACCGGGCAGCTTGAGCGTCTGCGCCGCGAGGTTGGCGACGGTGGGCGAGCCGCCTACGCCGACCTCGACGAAGCGCTCGACACCGGCGCCGCCCTCGGACTCGGGCGCGAACAGCAGCTCCTGGGTCTCGATCCAGCGCACCGGGCTGGCGAACTGCCAGGCCAGCAGCTCGATCAGCAGGCGGCGGCACAGGGCGTGCGGGCGCGCGGCCCACGCGTCCCAGTCGGCCAGCACCTCGTCGAGCGGCTCGGACGGCACCAGGGCCGCGACCTCCTCGACGTACGCGCGGTCGAGCGTGAACAGCCGGGGCACGAGGTTCGGCACGTAGCGGCCGACGAGCACGTCCGGGTCGACGTCGGCCGGGAGCAGCTCCTCCAGGCGGGCCCGGAAGTCCGGCACCCCGCCGCGCAGGACGGTGGAGTGGAACGGCACGTCGATGCCCGGCACGAGGATGAACGCGGCCTTGCCGCCGAAGCGCGCGCGGCGCTCGGCCACGTCGGCCTCGAGGGCCTCCAGGCCCGCCACCGTGCCGGCCACGGCGTACTGCGAGCCGGCCAGGTTGTAGTTGACGATCTGCAGGAACTGGCCCGTGCGCTCGGCGACGCCCTCGACGTACGCGGTGACGTCGGCGTCGGTCAGGCCGATCTGCGAGGGGCGGATCGCGGCCAGGCGGTAGTCGCTGCGGCCGTGCTCGTCGCGCGGCACCAGGGTGTGCATGACCGAGCCGCGCTGGAACACGACCTCGACGACGGCCTCGAGCGGGATGACGCCGGAGACGGCGGCGAGCGCGTTGTACTCACCGACCGAGTGGCCGGCCAGCAGCGCACCGTCGACGAAGGCGCCGGCCTCACGGAGCTCGGCCATCTGGGCGGCGCCCAGCACGGCCATGGCGACCTGGGTGAACTGCGTCAGGTACAGGACGCCGTCGGGGTGCTTGTGCGTGACGCCGTCGGCGACCAGCACCGTCGGGTTGTCGCGCACGACGGTGAGGATCGAGAAGCCCAGCGCCGCGCGGGTGTGCGCGTCGGCGCGGTCCCAGATGTCACGCGCGGCGCGCGAGCGCTGGTAACCGGCCATGCCCATGCCCTGGTGCTGGATGCCCTGGCCCGGGAAGGCGTACGCCGTGCGGGGAGCGGCGACCTTCGCGGTGGCGGCCATGACGACCTCGCCGTCGACGCGGCACGTCACGTCCAGCACCTCGGCGCCGGCGTCCAGGCCGGTGCGGTCGGCCCGCAGCTCGACCGTCGCGCCGAGGCGCAGCGGGCTCATGAAGCGGGTCTCCAGCCGACCACCGGCGCCGTCGGCGGCCAGCGCCTGCTGCGCGGCGGCCGAGAGCCACATGCCGTGGACGATCGGCTCGCCCAGGCCCGCGAGGCGGGCGGCGGCGGTGCTGGTGTGGATCGGGTTGTGGTCGCCCGAGACCTGGGCGAAGGCCCGCAGGTCGTCCGGCGCGGCGAAGGACGTCTGCACGCGCGAGCGGCGCGGGGTGTCCTTCACGTCGCCGAGCGAGCCACGCGCCGGCGGCGCG
>NZ_JBNFNZ010000506.1:0-1660 GCF_057364525.1 Aeromicrobium sp. PFPM2_SD2 | reverse complement strand
GCACGTGGACCGAGGCGGCGGCCCGGCGCCGCGCGCTCGTGCGCGACGCCGAGCGCGACATGTTCCGGCTGGGCTCGGACGAGGCGTACGCCCAGGGCTACGCCGACGGCCGCGCCGAGCGCGGCGAGGACTAGCCGGCCAGGAAGCTCAGCCGGACCTGGCGCTCGGGGTTGTCGACGTTGGTGTCGACGACGCACACCGACTGCCAGGTACCCAGCGCCAGGCGTCCGCCCAGCACCGGCACGGTGAGCGAGGGGGCCAGGAACGCCGGGACGACGTGGTCCCGCCCGTGCCCAGGAGTCCCGTGCTGGTGGATCCAGCGGCTGTCGCGCGGCAGCAGGTCGTCCAGCGCGGTCAGCGTGTCGTCGTCGCTCCCGGCCCCGGTCTCGATGATGGCCAGGCCCGCGGTCGCGTGCGGCACGAACACGTGGAGCAGCCCGTCCGCCTCGTCGCGGACGAAGGCCGCGCACCGGTCGGTGACGTCGCGGACGACGGCCGAGCCGCCGGTGGTCAGGTCGAAGGTCTCGCTGCGCATGCTTCGATCGTGCCGCCTCCGGGCGGGCTCGGCACGCCTGGCTAAGAGAACCTTCATTGGTCAACCCGCGATCTCGAGGTGCGGACCCCCTCGGACGCTGCCAGAGTCGACTCGTCGCAACGGAGCGGCAGAAGAGAGGTCACCATCATGGGATTCCTGTTGTGGATCGCCGCTGTCATCCTCGTGATCTGGGGCATCATCACCCTGATCCAGGGCAGCGTCCTGCTCGGCATCGTGCTCATCGTCGTCGGCCTCGCCGTGGGCCCCGGTGGTTGGAGCATCTTCAATCGCGGTGGCGCACGGGCCTAGTCCCCGCGCTGCGGAGCCCTCGTCCCCACCCGGGGACGGGGGCTCCTGCGCGTCCGGGGCTCAGCCGAGGACGTCGGCGGTGGTCCGCACCGTGGCGAACTCCCCGTGCAGGTTGGTCGCCGTGACGCGGGCCAGCTCGGCCGCGGGCACGACGTCGCCGTGCGGGTCGCGCCGGTCGAACGTGTGGCAGGCGTCCAGCACGAACGTCACGTCGTAGCCGAGGTTGCCGCCGACCCGCGCGGTCGTCTCGCAGCAGTGGTTGGTGGTGATGCCGCAGACCACGATCGCGTCGACGCCCTCGCCGCGCAGCCACGCGTCCAGGTCGGGTGCGCCGTGGAACGCGGAGTTCACCGACTTCACGACCAGCAGGTCGGACGGACCGTCGACGCCCGGCTTGAACGCGTTGCCCGGCGAGGACGGGTGCAGCGGGGACGCCGGGTCCTGCGAGTCGTGACGGACGAGCACCAGCGGGAGCCCGTCGTGTCGCCACCGCTCGACCAGGCGGACGACGTTCGTCTCGCACGCGGGGTTGTCGCGCGGTCCCCAGAAGCCGGCGTCGTCGAAGCCGCGCTGGACGTCGACGACGACGAGGGCGGGTCGGGCGGTGGTCATCGCCCGAGGGTACGGCGCACCCGGTCCGCGGCGCCTCCCACGTCCGCGGGGGGCGTCCGCCCCGGGCCTAGGGTGGCCCGATGAGCACCATCACGCCCGCGCTCGTCGACGTCGCCTGGCTCCGGGCCCACCTGGACGACCCGCACGTCGTCGTCCTGCACGCCGTCGTCGCACGCTGCCGCCCGCCGACCGCCGCGTGCCCGG
>NZ_JBNFNZ010000505.1:0-1661 GCF_057364525.1 Aeromicrobium sp. PFPM2_SD2 | reverse complement strand
GCAGACCGCGGCCGACCTGCTGTACCTGGAGACCGTCGCCGAGGAGTGCGCGGCGGCCGACGCCCAGGCCCACGCCGAGCCCGGCACCTGGCCGCGGGCTGCTCGAGCGGCGTCGCCCCGGGCATCGACCCCGACGTGCACCCGCGCGACCTGTCGGAGGGGCAGCGGCTCTCGCTCGTCCTGGCCATCGCGCTGACCGCGCGGCCGCGCGTGCTCGAGCTCGACGAGCCCACCCGCGGCCTGGACTACGCGGCCAAGGACGCGCTCGCCGGCATCCTGCACGACCTGGCCCGCGCCGGGCACGGCATCCTCGTCGCCACCCACGACGTCGAGTTCGTCGCCGAGGTCGCCGACCGGGCCGCGGTCATGGCCGAGGGCGAGATCGTCTCCGAGGGCGCCGTCCTCGAGGTGCTGGCCGAGTCCCCGGCGTTCTCCCCGCAGGTCTCCAAGGTGCTCGGCCGCGGCTGGCTCACCGTGCCGCAGGTCCGCGACGCCCTGGGGGAGGTCGTCCCGTGACCGAGCGCAGCGAGGTTGCCGTGCGGGTCGGGCGCCGGTCGGCGCTCGTCCTGACGGTGGCCTCGGTGGTCGGGCTGCTGCTGTTCGTCTGGCCGCTCCTGCTGCAGGTCGAGCCGGACGGGGCCGGCTCGCGCACCGACCCGCCCTACGTCTTCCTCGTGCTGCTGCCGCTGCTCGTCGTGGTGGTCGCGGCGGAGCTGTCCGAGGGCGGCATGGACTCCAAGGTGCTGGCGATGCTCGGCGTGCTGACGGCCGTGAACGCGGCCCTGCGGGCGCTCAGCGCGGGGGTGGCCGGGCTGGAGCTGGTGTTCTTCCTGCTCGTGCTCGGCGGACGGGTGTTCGGTCCGGGCTTCGGCTTCCTGCTCGGCGGCACGTCCATGTTCGCCTCGGCCCTGCTCACGTCCGGGGTGGGGCCGTGGCTGCCGTTCCAGATGCTGTGCGCCGGCTGGGTCGGCCTGCTCGCCGGGCTGCTGCCGCGTCGCGTGTCGGGCCGGGCCGAGATCGCCATGCTGGTCGTCTACGGCGTCGTCGCCTCGTACGCGTACGGGCTGCTGATGAACCTCACGAGCTGGCCGTACCTGCTGGGCATCCAGGTGCCCGGCCACGAGGGCTCGCTGTCGGTGGTGCCCGGCGACCCGCTGCTGGAGAACCTGCACCGCTTCCTCGTCTACACGCTGCTGACGTCCACCGGCGGCTGGGACACCGGGCGGGCGATCACGACCGCGATCGCCACCGTGGTGCTCGGTCCGGCGGTGCTGACGACGCTGCGCCGAGCGGCCCGGCGCGCCACGTACGCCGCCTCCGTGGGCCGCTGACCTGGGACGATGGGGGCATGGCTGCTCCCACGCTGACCCGCCCCGTCTCCGCCGCGCTCACCTTCGCCGGGACGACCGCCTACTACGCCAGCCCGGACGTCGTCCGGTCGCGCCGGGCCCGGCCTGGCTCAAGGGCGGGCTGATGACCGGGCTGGCCCTGGTCTCGCTCGCCGAGTGGCGCACCGCCCAGCAGCAGGCCGCGCAGGAGCCCTGCCCCGTCGCGGACGAGCCGACCGAGGAGACGACCGAGGAGGAGGCGGGCTCGCTGTCGACCGCCAGCAGGTCGCCCTGGGCGGGATCGGTGCCGCTGCGCTCGCCGGCAGCGTCGTC
>NZ_JBNFNZ010000504.1:0-1671 GCF_057364525.1 Aeromicrobium sp. PFPM2_SD2 | reverse complement strand
GCTGGTCGCGGTCCGTCAGGTTCATCACTGTACCGCCCGCGCGGGCGTAGCGGCCGCGCAGCGGGAGCGGCCCGCGGAGGTCCCTCCTAGGCTGGCGCCATGAGACTGCGAGGGACCGGTCGGCGCGCGAACCAGTACGTCCAGGCCGCGCCGGACGCGTCGACGGCGGCACCCAGGAGGCGGCGACCCGCGTCGTCCAGGTCCTCGCCCCGACCGTGCGGCTGCTGCGGCTGCCCTCGCTGGCGATCGCCGTCGTGCCGCTGCCGCTGGAGCTGGCGACGCTGCTGCTCGCGCTGACCTGGGACGGCACGGGGCGCTGGGTCGGCGTGGTCGTCGCGTTGCTCATGCTCGCGGTCACCGGGTTCTTCGCGCTGCGCCGCAAGCGCATCCTCGACGCGGTGAACCAGCCGGCCGCGCTGGCCACCGAGCTCGCCGTCGCCATCAACCTGACCGACCGCGTGGAGGAGACCCGCGGCGTCCTCACCCAGCTCGGCGGCGGGGGCGGGTGGCGCGTGTTCTCCCGGCTGCAGGGCCTGTGGCGGGGCGCGAGCATGCCGGCCCGCTGGATCGACGGCGTGGGCGACCTGCCCCGCGCCCGCTACTTCGTCCCGCCGCGGCTCGGCACCACGATCACCGGCACGATCGCGGCGCTGTGGATGGTGCCGGTCTCCGCGGTCGTCCTGCTGCTCGCCCTCGTCGCGACGGTCGCGGGCGCCTTCTGACGATGACCGGCACCGCACGGATCGGCATCAGCGGCTGGCGCTACGCCGGCTGGCGCGGTGACTTCTACCCGAAGGGCCTGCGCCAGGCCGACGAGCTGCGCTTCGTCGGTGAGCGCCTGGCCACCGTGGAGATCAACGGCACGTTCTACTCGCTGCAGCGGCCCGAGAGCTTCCGCCGCTGGCGGGCCGAGGTGCCGCCGGACTTCGTCTTCTCGGTCAAGGGCGGCCGCTTCATCACCCACATGAAGAAGCTGGCGGACGTCGAGACCCCGCTGGCCAACTTCTTCGCCTCGGGCGTGCTGGCGCTCGGGCCGCAGATGGGTCCGGTGCTGTGGCAGCTGCCGCCGCGCCTGCGCTTCGAGCCGGAGCGTCTGGCGTCCTTCTTCGACCTGCTGCCGCGCACCACCGGGCAGGCCGCCGCGCTCGCGAAGCAGCACGACGCCCGGGTCGACGGGCGCGACGTCACCGAGTGCGAGGTGGACGTCCCGGTCCGCCACTGCCTGGAGGTGCGCGACGACTCGTTCCACGACCCGGCGTTCCTGGAGCTGCTGCGGGCCCACGACGTCGGCCTCGTGGTCGCCGACACCGCGGGCAAGTGGCCGCTCATCCGCGAGGTGACGAGCGACTTCGCCTACGTGCGGCTGCACGGCGACGAGGAGCTCTACGCCAGCGGGTACTCTCCCCGGGCGCTGGACGAGTGGGCAACGCTCGTGCGCGGCTGGACCGACCAGGGCACGGACGTCTACGTCTACTTCGACAACGACATGAAGGTGCACGCCCCGTACGACGCCGTCGCGCTGGCCGAGCGGCTGGCCTAGCTCAGCGCCCGTCGATGTAGGTGAGCAGGAGCTTGACCTCGATGACGGCCAGGACGCCGTACAGCGCGGTGAAGCCGACGAGCGAGGTCAGCACGGTGCCTGCGCTGACGCCGGGCGAGACGCCGGCCGAC
>NZ_JBNFNZ010000503.1:0-1682 GCF_057364525.1 Aeromicrobium sp. PFPM2_SD2 | reverse complement strand
CCAGGTCCGCAGGCCTGGGGCCTCGGGTCTACCTGGGCCCAGGTCAAGACCCCGACACGGACGCCCTATCGGCCGGGGCGTCCTCGGGGGTCTCGGGCTCGAGCAGAGCGACCTGGATCTCGGTCACGCGGCGCTTGTCGAGCGCGGCGACGGTCAGCCGGTAGGCGCCGACGTCGACGTGGTCGCCGACGTCGGGGATGCGGCCCAGCTGGTGATGACGTAGCCGGCGACGGTCTCGTACGAGCCGTCCTCCAGCTCCACGCCCGTGCGCTCGGCGAACTCCTCGATGGTGAGGCCGCCCTCGACAGTGCGCGGGCCCTCGCCCAGCACCTCGACCGGCTCGCGCACGTCGTACTCGTCGCGGATGTCGCCGACGAGCTCCTCGACCAGGTCCTCCAGGGTCACGATGCCGTCGGTGCCGCCGTACTCGTCGACGACGACGGCGATGTGGGTGCCCTCCGAGCGCATGAGGTTGACCGACGGCAGCACGCGGTTCGTGCCGGGCAGCACCGCGATCTGGCGGGCCAGGTCGCCGACCCGCACGCGTCCGTCGCCGGGAGCGTCGTGCAGCTGGTCGAACAGGTCGCGCACGTGCAGGTAGCCGCGCACGTCGTCGACGCCGTCGCCGACCACCGGGTAGCGCGAGTAGGGCTGCTCGCGGACGACCTGGGCCGCCGCGGTGAGGGTCATGGACGCCTTGAGGAAGGCGACCTCGCCGCGCGGGCGCATCGCCTCCTTCACCGAGCGGTTGGTCGCCTCCAGGACGTCCTCGAGGATCGCGCGCTGCTCGACGCCGAAGCCCTCGTGGCCCGAGACGATGTCGCGCACCTCCTCGTCGCTGATCTCCTCGACCTTGGCGTTCGGGTCGCCGCCCAGCAGCCGCACGACGGCGTTCGTCGAGACCGACAGCAGCCAGATGACCGGGCGCATGACCTGCGCGAAGCGGTCGAGCGCGGGCGTGACGACGAGGGCGATGGTCTGCGACTTCTGCAGCGCGAACCGCTTGGGCACGAGCTCGCCGAGCACGAGCGAGAGGTAGGCGATGAACAACGTCATCAGCACGAGCATGAGCGGGTCGGCCACGCCCTCGGGGACGCCGAGGTCCACCAGCAGCGGGGCGAAGTCGGGCGCCAGGGTGGACGCGCCGTAGGCCGCCGAGAGGAAGCCGGCGACGGTGACGCCGATCTGCACGGCGGCCAGGAAGCGGTTCGGGTCACGGGCGACCTTGGCGACCTTGGCGCCGCGGGCGCTCTCGGACTCCAGGCGGTTCAGCTGGCTCTCGCGCAGCGACACCAGCGCCAGCTCCGTGGCGGCGAAGACGCCGCCCACGAGCACGAACACGAGCACGAGCCCCGCGTTCAACCAGGTCTGCTGGTCCATCAGAGGTCACCGTCCCTCGTGGTGCAGGTCGAGGGACGGTCGGGACTTTGAGGGTCGCTCATGGCGCAGATCGTAGCGGCAGCGGCCACGACCGGTCGCGCCCGGACGCTCAGCCGCGCGCGGGGTGGAGGGACACCTCGCTCGCCTTGACCACCAGCCAGACCTGGTCGCCGGGCACCAGCCGCAGGTCCGCGACCGCCGCGAGCGTGACGTCGGCGGCGACGTCACCGGCCCGCCACCCGCACCAGGTCGCCGCGCGGCTCGAGCGCGGTGACGACGGCCGGCCCAGGCGTTGCGCGGGG
>NZ_JBNFNZ010000502.1:0-1684 GCF_057364525.1 Aeromicrobium sp. PFPM2_SD2 | reverse complement strand
ACCGCCTTCCCGGCCGGCGTCGCCACCCGGCGCCGCGCTCGCGGGCGTGCTGTCGACGGTGGTGGTCCTCGGGGGTCTGGCCGCCGCCGTCGTCGCCTCGCCCGGCTGGGACCGGGTGCAGCGGACGTACTTCGACGCGGACCACGCCCGCGCCAGCCTCCCGCTCGTGCGCGACGCGTTCTGGCTGAACGTCCGGATGTTCCTCGTGGTCGAGGTGCTCGTGCTCGTCGTGGCGGTGCTCGTCGCCGTCGTGCGGGTCGTCCCGGCGCCGTTCATGGCGCCGTTCAAGATCCTGGCCACGGTGTACACCGACCTGTTCCGCAGCATCCCCACCATCCTGGTGGTGCTGCTCGTCGGCTTCGGCTTCCCCGCCCTGGGCCTGGCCGGGGTGCCGACCAGCCTGTTCTGGCTCGGCGCGATCGCGCTGACGCTCAGCTACGGGGCCTACGTCGCCGAGGTCGTGCGCGCCGGCATCCTGGCCGTCCACCCGACGCAGTGGGCCAGCGGCCGCGCCCTGGGCCTGTCGTACGGCGGGACCCTGCGCCACGTCGTCCTCCCGCAGGCGCTGCGCCGGGTGACCCCGCCGCTGGTCAACGACTTCGTCTCGCTGCAGAAGGACACCGCCCTGCTGTCGACCATCGGGCTGGTCGAGGGCCTGCGCGCCGCGACGGTCTACC
Source organism: Aeromicrobium sp. PFPM2_SD2 (assembly GCF_057364525.1). Classification (NCBI taxonomy): domain Bacteria; kingdom Bacillati; phylum Actinomycetota; class Actinomycetes; order Propionibacteriales; family Nocardioidaceae; genus Aeromicrobium; species Aeromicrobium sp. PFPM2_SD2. Next base: position 1,007 of record NZ_JBNFNZ010000502.1, on the reverse strand, counting down.
AGGCCGAGACGTTCAACTTCACGTCCCTGTGCGTCGCCGCGCTGTTCTTCGTCGTGACCACGGTGGTCGTCACCCGCGTGACCGACTTCTTCATGATCCGCCAGATGCGACGGGAGGCGGGGGCCTGATGCTGCGCGTGCACGGTCTGCGCAAGACGTTCGGCGACAAGGTCGTGCTGGACGACGTCGACCTAGAGGTCGCGCGCGGCGAGGTCGTCTGCCTCATCGGCGCCTCGGGCTCGGGCAAGTCGACGCTGCTGCGGTGCCTGGACCTGCTCGAGGTGCCCGACGACGGCGACGTCTGGCTCGGGGACACCGAGCTGACCGACCCCGCGCTCGACCTGGACGCCGTGCGCCGCCGCATCGGCGTCGTCTTCCAGGCCTACAACCTGTTCCCGCACCTGTCGGTGCTGCAGAACGTCACCCTCGGCCAGCGCAAGGTCCTCGGCCGCGGACGCCGCGAGAGCGAGGCGCGCGCCCGCGAGCTGCTCGAGCGCGTCGGCCTGGCCGACAAGGCGTCCGCCCACCCCGACGCGCTGTCCGGCGGCCAGCAGCAGCGCGTGGCGCTGGTCCGGGCCATGGCGATGGACCCCGAGCTGCTGCTGCTCGACGAGGTCACCAGCGCGCTCGACCCCATGCTCGTGGCCGAGGTGCTGCAGGTCGTCCGCGACCTGGCGGCGTCCGGGCAGACGATCGTCATGGCCACGCACGAGATGGACTTCTGCCGCGAGGTGGCCGACCGCGTCGTCCTGCTGGCCGACGGACGGGTCGTCGAGCAGGGGACGTCGGAGCGGATGTTCACGGCGCCGACCGACGAGCGCACCCGGGCGTTCCTGGCCCGGCACCTGCCCTACGCCGGCTGAGCCTCCCCCGCTCCCGTCGACCGGCTCAGGGAGCGGGGGAGGGGGCGGGCGTCTCGCGCAGGGCACGGCGGACGCCGAGGGCGGCGGTGCGGCCCGCGCGGTTGGCCCCGATCGTGGACGCCGACGGCCCGTAGCCGACGAGCTG
>NZ_JBNFNZ010000501.1:0-1687 GCF_057364525.1 Aeromicrobium sp. PFPM2_SD2 | reverse complement strand
GGCGGGCGGGGGTCGGCGGCGTCGATGCTCAACGCGTCGAGCCGGACGGTCATGGCGTCCGCCTCCCCCGGTCCGTGCTCGCCGGCCGGGGGTAGCCGCGCACCACGCCCGCTCGAGCAGGCCGAGCGAGGCCCGCAGGGCGGGCTCGCCGACCACGGGGAAGATCGGCTTCCACTCCGGGGCCGCGTTCGACCAGTCGCAGTAGGACGTCACCCGGGTGCCGCCCTCGTCGGCCGGCTCCAGCTCGTAGCCCCAGACGTGCCCGATCGGCGGCTTCACCGTGCCGTGGATCGTCCACTCGACGCCGCCGGGGTCGTGCCGCGTGATGACCACGGTGACGTCGTAGCGGCCCATCGGCAGGTCGCCCAGCGCCTCGCGGTCCATGTGCACGACGAACGAGTCGCCGACGGCCGCGACGGGACGTCCGGTGGCACCCTGCAGCATCCCGCTGGCGTCGATGGCGACGTGCCCGTCCGGGTCCGACAGCACGGCACGCAGGGTGGCCGGGTCGGCCGGGACGAGACGACTGGCGCTGATCCGCTCGGTCACGGCGCCACGGTAGACCGCCAGCGGGCCCGATCACCACGGCTCGGAGCGGGGACGAGAGACTTCGGCGGTGATCAGCACCTTCATCGCCGGGCACCAGACGCTCGTGGCGATCCTCGTGGCCGGCACGCTCGTCCTGTGCGTCGCGCTCGCCGCCGTCCTCGTCCGCGCGGGTGACCGGGGCCGTCGGGTCGCCGCGGCACTGTCGGGGCTGGGCCTGCTCGGCGTCGTCGGCCTCACGCTCGTGCCGGACCCGGCCCGGGCCGCCGACGTGCGGTGCAACCTCGACCCGGTCTACTTCCTGCGCGACCACGAGAACATGCTGCTGTTCCTCGTGCCCGCGCTGTTCGCCGTCGTGGCCCTGCGTCGTCCGCTCGTGGTGCTGGCCGCGGGCGTCGGGCTGTCGCTCGCGATCGAGGCCGTCCAGGCCGCCGTCCCCGCGGTGGGACGCCGGTGCGACGTCGACGACTGGCTCGCCAACGGCATCGGCACCCTCGTCGGCGTCGCCGTCGCGACCGTGCTGGTCAGCGTCCTCGACCGCCGGGCGGACGCCCCGACGCGCTGAGGCACCCGCCCGCGGTCATCCGGGCGGCAGCCGTCTCCCGCTTCGCGGGGGCGGTGACCACCACTCACCGGCCCGCGCGGTCACGGCACGGCTGGCCGACGTTCGGCTGGTCCACGTCGCCGCCCGGTCTTGTCATGCCGGGCGGCTGCGTGACCACCGGCGCGACAGCTCCCACACCGAGCCGTCGACCGTCGTCACCCACACGGGGACGGGGCGCCGGAGCACCCGCGACCGGCGCACCTCGAGCCGTCCTCCTCCGGTGACGTAGCTGACGGCCACGCGGGTCAGGGTCCGGACGTCGCCGGCTCGCTCCTCGAAGGCTTCGCCGTCGTCCACGACCTCGAGGGTGCGGACGCCCGGCTCCTGGAGCATCAGGTGGCACCAGCCGCCCTCGAGCACGAGCCGAGCCGACCGGTCCGCAGGACCGCTCAGCTGCACGGCGAGACCGTCCTCGGGGTCCCAGCCGGGCACCACGTCGACCCGCGCCGCGTCGCCGACGGTCTCGCGCAACGACCGCGAGCAGCCTCACGTCCTCCCGGGCGCCCCGACCGGGGCAGCCGCAGGGGGCCCCGGGTC
>NZ_JBNFNZ010000500.1:0-1692 GCF_057364525.1 Aeromicrobium sp. PFPM2_SD2 | reverse complement strand
CCGTCCGGGTCCTGCCCGCGGACGTCCGCGAGCGCGCGCGGGGGGTCGCCGCCGCACCCCGCACGCGGCGCTACCCCGACCGCGAGACGATCGTCGGCCGGTTCCGCACGCTGCCGGACGACCGCAGCGACCTGCCGTACGTCACGCGCCACGTCGCCGAGGAGTCGGTGCGCCGGGTCGACGACGGCTGGACCTGGAAGTTCGACCAGCGGATCTTCGCCTCGTCGGCGATGAGCCCGGACATGCTGGCCAAGGCGCGTGCCCAGTCGCGCTGGTGCGCGCCGAGCGGGGCATGGCCACGCCGGCCATCGTCGCCGACGTGGCCGAGCGTCTCGGCGGCCGCGTGCCGGTGACCACGGTGCTCGACTCGGGCCACCACGTGATGCTCGATCAGCCGCTCGCGCTCGTCGCCGTCCTGCAGACCCTCACGCAGATGTGGAGCACCCATGGATGACATGACCGTCCTCGAGCGGCTGCTGGCCGAGCGCTGGAGCTGCCGCGGGTACCTGCCCGACGAGGTGCCTCGCGCGACGATCGAGCGCCTGCTCGCCGTGGCCGGACGCACGCCGTCGTGGTGCAACACCCAGCCGTGGGAGGTCACGGTGCTCTCGGGCGAGGCCACCGCGGCGCTGGTCAAGGCGATGGCCGCGGACGCCGAGCGTTGGACCCCGGACATCGCCTTCCCGCCGGGCTACGAGGGCCGCTACGCCGACCGGCGCCGCGAGTCCGGCTGGCAGCTGTACGAGGCCGTCGGCGTCGCCAAGGGCGACCGCGAGGCGTCCGCGGCGCAGATGCTGCGCAACTTCGACTTCTTCGGCGCCCCGCACGCCGCGATCGTCACGACCACGGCGTCGCTGGGCACCTACGGGGCGATCGACTGCGGCCTGTTCGTCGACTCGTTCCTGCTCGGCGCCCAGGCGCTGGGCCTCGGCGCGTGCGCGCAGGCGGCGATCGCGCTGCGGTCGGAGGTCGTGCGCGAGCACCTCGGGCTGGACGAGGACCGCCAGGTCGTCTGCGGCATCGCCTTCGGCGTCCCCGACCCGGCGCACCCGACCAACACGTACCGCACGACCCGCGTCCCCCTGGACGAGTTCGTCACCTTCCGCGACTGAGTCCCGTTCGCGCTGAGCGTGACGTTGTGCACGCGACACGCCGGTGCCACCGTGCACAACGTCACTCCCAGCGAGGGCTCGGGCCCCTCGCGAGGTGAGGGCTAGCCGCGGAGGGCGCCGACGCCGAGGACGGCGGCCAGGCCGAGCGCGCTGCGCGGGTGGTACGCCGCGGTCCACAGCCCGCCGTGGCAGGCGCCGGCGGCCTCCTCCATCCACGGCTCGGGCTCGGCGGGGGCGCCGGCCTTGAGGTCGTGGACGAGCAGCGCGGCCATGAGCGTGTTGCTCGTGGCCGGGTCGAAGACCTCGACGCCGAAGCGGTGCGCGCCGGCGTACGCCGCGGCCAGCGCCTTGTTCTTGACCACCGAGCGGGTGCGGGTCGACGGGGCCACGTTGAGCGAGACGCGCACGCCGTCGTGGCGTGCGGCGGTGGCCCGCCAGCGCTGCAGCCGCTTGGCGAAGGCGTAGTTCGGGCCCTGCTGCGGCACGAGCGCGTCGCAGATGCCGGGGTCGGCGGACGGCGGGTAGTTGCGGGTCAGCAGCCGGCCGCCGGCCAGCGTTCGGACGGTGCGCTCGGCTCAGC
>NZ_JBNFNZ010000499.1:0-1692 GCF_057364525.1 Aeromicrobium sp. PFPM2_SD2 | reverse complement strand
TCAACTGGCCTATACTGGGGCTGGATCCGGTAGACTCGACCTGCTGACCCTGCTCGCGCTCGGCCTCGGCGTCGGCCTCGAGGCGCCGCTGCTGGCGCTCGTGGCCCTCGCCGTCCCCTCCCTCCTCGCCGGCGCGTACGCCGGCGTGGAGTCCGCCGACCCGGCCGCCGTCGACGCCGCTCGCGCCTCGGCCTGAGCGAGTGGCAGGTCGTCCGCCAGGTGGAGCTGCCCCTGGGCGCCGGGGTCCTGGTCGGCGGCGTGCGGGCCGCGACGCTGCAGGTCGTCGCCACCGCGACCTTGGCCGCCTACACCGCCGACACCGGTCTGGGCCGTTACCTGTTCATCGGGCTCAAGACCCGCGACTACGCGCTCATGCTGGCCGGCTCGCTGCTCGTCGCCGCGCTGGCCCTGCTCCTCGACCGTCTGCTCGCCGTGGCCCAGCACCGCGCGAGCGCCTGGCCCACCGCACCACCGCCGACGCCGTCCGGGCGTCCGAACGAAGGAAGCGTCATGACCCTCCGACCCCGCGTCCTGGCGGCCTGCGCGGCCGCCCTGCTGACCCTGGCCGCGTGCTCCGACTCCGACCCGCTGGCCTCCGGCGGCGAGGACGGCGACGCCATCGTCATCGGCTCGCAGGACTACTACTCCAACGAGATCGTCGCCGAGATCTACGCCCAGGCCCTCGAGGCCGACGACCACGAGGTCGACCGTCAGTTCCGCATCGGGCAGCGCGAGGCGTACGTGCCCGAGATCGAGTCCGGCGAGCTCGACCTGTTCCCCGAGTACACCGGGCCGCTGCTGCAGTACTGGGAGCCCGACACCGAGGCCCGGCTCGACGACGACGTCTACACCGCCCTCTCCGAGGCCGTGCCCGACGGCCTGCGCGTGCTCGACGAGTCCCCGGCGACCGACCAGGACTCCTACGTCGTCACCCGCGAGTTCGCCGAGAAGTGGGGCCTGAGGACCATCGCCGACCTGGCGAAGGTCACCGAGCCGCTCACCCTGGGCGGCAACTCCGAGGGCGAGACCCGGCCCAACGGGCCGAAGGGGCTCAAGGCGGCCTACGGCGTCGACGCCGACTACGCGCCGATCGAGGACGGCGGCGGCCCGCTGACCGTCAAGGCGCTCAAGGACGGCGACATCCAGCTCGCCATCATCTACACCGCCGACCCCTCGATCGCGAAGAACGACCTGGTCAGCCTCGAGGACACCGAGGGCCTGTTCCTCGCCTCGCACCTGGTCCCGGTGGCCGGCGACGACGTCGACGACGACGCGGCGGCCGTCATCGACGAGGTCAGCGCCGCGATGTCGGCCGACGACCTGCGCGCCCTGAACCAGCGCAGCGTCGACGAGGAGCTGCCGGCGAAGACCATCGCGAAGGACTGGCTCGCCGAGAAGGACCTCGGCTGACGCGTCCGCGCCGGCTTGCCTAGGCCTCGAGGTCGGCCAGCGCGGACTCGATCGTGCGGTGGAACGTCGGGTAGGCGTAGATCATCGTGCGCAGCGTCGCCACGGGCACCGCGGCGTGCACGGCGAGGGTGACCATCGACAGGATCTCCCCGGCGGCCGGGCCGACCGCGGTGCCGCCGACCAGCACGCCACGGTCGGCGTCCTCGACGAGCTTGACCAGACCCACCGCTCCCGGGCCGTGGTGAAGCCGCGCGACGACGCGGCCGAGGTCGCCTGGCCGAC
>NZ_JBNFNZ010000498.1:0-1692 GCF_057364525.1 Aeromicrobium sp. PFPM2_SD2 | reverse complement strand
CGACGGCCGCCTCGCTGTCGGCCGGCCCGGTCGTCGTTCTCGCCCCGCGACCGCCCAGAACGCGACGACGCCGGGCACGTCCGCCGCCACCGCGGACCGGATGACGACGCTCACCGCGACCGCACGAGCCTGCGGGTCAGCCACAGCGCGAGCACCAGCTGACCCAGCAGGACGATGGTCAGCTCCGTCGACGTGAACTCTCGGTCCACGCCCAGGACCTCGAGCACCACCGTGATCAGCAGCGGGACGCCGAGCAGGACCCCGATCCACACCAGAGCAACGACCAGGGCTCGGCGGAAGCCCTCCTGCGGCGACTCGGCGGCGGACTGGTCGCGGGGCTCGTCCATGGCTCCATCATGGGGCAGCCGTCCACCCGGTGGACCCCTGTCGGCTGTGACAGCATGGCGCCACCCCCGACCGCCAGCCCCCAGGAGGACGACGGTGCCCAGCCGCGCCCGCGTGCGTCCGCGTCGCGCGCTGGTCTGCGCCGCCGCCGCGGTGCTGCTGCTCGCCGGGTGCGTCAAGGTCACCGACGAGCCGGACCCGCGCCCGTACGTGCTGACGACGTTCACCGTCCTGGCCGACATGGCCCGCCACGTCGCCGGCGACCACCTGCAGGTGCACTCCCTCACCAAGGCGGGCGCCGAGATCCACGCCTACGAGCCGACGCCCACCGACATCCGCGACACCGCCCGCGCCGACCTCGTGCTGGACAACGGCCTCGGGCTCGAGGCCTGGTTCGCGCAGCTCACCCAGGACGCCGACGCCGAGCACGTCGTCGTGTCCGAGGGCGTCGACCCGATCGACATCGCCTCCGACGAGTACGCCGGCAAGCCCAACCCGCACGCCTGGATGTCGCCGCACGAGGCCGGCGTCTACGTGGACAACATGGCCGCCGCGTTCGCCGAGCTCGACCCCGAGCACGCCGACGACTACGCCGCGAACGCCCGGGCCTACCGGGCCGAGCTGGACGCCGTCGCCGACGACCTCGAGCGCGCGCTCGCCACCGTCCCTGAGGCCCAGCGCGCCCTGGTGACCTGCGAGGGCGCGTTCTCCTACCTGGCCCGCGACGCGGGGCTGACCGAGCAGTACATCTGGCCGGTCAACGCCGAGCAGCAGGCCACGCCCCGCCAGATCGAGGACACCATCGAGCTCGTCCGCGAGCGCGACGTCCCGGCCGTGTTCTGCGAGTCCACGGTGAGCGACGACCCGATGCGCCAGGTCGTCGAGGAGACGGGAGCGCGGTTCGGCGGCACGCTGTACGTCGACTCGCTGTCCGAGCCCGACGGCCCCGTGCCGACCTACCTCGACCTGCTGCGTCACGACGTCGACCTCATCGTCGACGGGCTGACGGAAGGAGCCGCATGACCGCCGCGCTCGACGTCCGGGGGCTCGGCGTGCGCTACGGCGCCGTCACCGCCCTGCACGACGCGACGTTCACCCTCGAGCCCGGACGGGTGTGCGGCCTGGTCGGCATGAACGGCTCGGGCAAGTCGACGCTGTTCAAGTCGGTGCTCGGCCTCGTCCGTCCCGACGCCGGCACCGTCGCCATCCTCGGCGGCTCGCCCGCGGACGCGCGCCGCCACCGCGCGGTCGGCTACGTCCCGCAGAGCGAGGACGTGGACTGGACGTTCCCGGTCAGCGTCCGCGACGTGGTGCTGACCGGGCGCTACGGCCACCTCGGCCCGACCC
>NZ_JBNFNZ010000497.1:0-1705 GCF_057364525.1 Aeromicrobium sp. PFPM2_SD2 | reverse complement strand
CTTCCTGTCCCGCAACCGGCTCATCGCCGCCCTGGGCCGCCGGCACGCTCGTCGTCGAGGCCGCGGCCGCAGCGGCTCGCTCAACACGCTGCACTGGGCCGACCGGCTCGGCCGCACGACCATGGGCACGCCGGGGCCGGTCTCCTCGCAGATGTCCGAGGGCGTGCACCTGGCGCTGCGAGCGGGCGAGGCCGAGCTCGTCACCGGTCCGGCCGACGTGCTGGAGTCGCTGGGTGGCATCGGCGCCGAGCCGGCCCCGGAGGCGGTCCGTCCGACGACTGACTACGACCGGCTCGACCCCGGCACGGCCCGCACGCTCGACGGGCTCAGCTGGACCGAGCCGCTCACCGTCCCCCCAGGTCGCGACGCGGGTCGGGGTGTCGGGCGCCGAGGCGCACGAGCACCTGGGGCCGCCTCGCCGAGCGCCGGGTACGCCCAGCGGCTGGGCGACGTCTGGACGCTGGTGCGGCGGGCCGACCTGGCCTGACCGGCGCGTCGGCACCGGTCCCCGCCTCCCGGACGGCGACACTGGCCCGGTGGACGAGCCGCGCGACGCCTGGGACGAGGTGCTGGACGTCTACGCCCACCACCTGCGCCACGAGCGGGGCCTGTCCGAGCACTCCGTGCGCGCCTACGTGACCGACCTGCAGGCCCTGGCCGAGCACGCGCGGCTGCTGCACGTGGACGACCCGGCCGACCTCACGCTGCGCACCCTGCGCAGCCACCTGGCCAACCAGCAGACCCGCGGCAAGGCCCCGCACGACGCTGGCGCGTCGCGCCACCTCCGCCCGGGTCTTCACCGCCTGGCTCGTCCGCACCGGCCGGGCCGATCAGGACGCCGGAGCGCTGCTGGCCAGTCCGCGGCCGCACCGTCCGCTGCCGCCGACGCTGCGCCGCGACGAGGTCGAGACGATGCTCGAACGGGTCACCGAGGGGCTCGCCGACGAGGGCCCGGTCGGGCTGCGCGACCTCGCGCTGCTGGAGCTGCTCTACGCCACGGGCATCCGGGTCGCCGAGCTCGCCGGCCTCGACGTGGACGACGTCGACCGCGAGCGCCACGTCGTGCGGGTGCTCGGCAAGGGAGCAAGGAACGAGTGGTGCCGTTCGGCGGACCCGCGGCCGACGCCCTGGACGACTGGGTCCGCCGGGGCCGCCCCGCGTTGGCCACGACCGCGTCCGGCGCCGCGCTGTTCCTGGGGGCCCGCGGTGGGCGGATCGACGTGCGTGCCGTCCGTCGTGTCGTGCACGAGCGCCTGCGGCTCGTGGAGGACGCGCCCGACCTCGGCCCGCACGGGCTGCGGCACAGCGCCGCCACCCACCTGCTGGAGGGCGGCGCGGACCTGCGCAGCGTGCAGGAGATGCTCGGCCACTCGTCCATGGCCACGACCCAGATCTACACGCACGTCAGCACCGAGCGGCTTCGCCAGGCCTACCGGCAGGCGCACCCGCGCGCGTAGGGCTCAGCCGAGCGGGTCGGTGGGGCGTCCGCCGACCAGCAGCATGAGGTGCAGGTGGCAGCCGGTCGACGACCCGGTCGAGCCCACCCGGCCCACGACGTCACCAGCGGCGACACGCTGCCCGGGAGCCACGTCCACGACCGACAGGTGGGCGTACCCGGTGACGGCGTCGCCGTGGTCGAGGTCGACGCGGTTGCCGTAGGCGCCGGCGAACGACGCGGCCGACACGGTGCCCGCGGCCGCGGCCC
>NZ_JBNFNZ010000496.1:0-1706 GCF_057364525.1 Aeromicrobium sp. PFPM2_SD2 | reverse complement strand
CGCATGGCCGGTGCCGCCGCGGCGTGGCCGGCCCGCCACGCGGCGTCCGACGCCCGTGTGGCGCGCGTGCGGATGCCGACGACGCCGTTGCGCTCCAACGTCCCGTCGGCGGCGGAGCCGCTCAGCGCCCGCAGCAGGACGCCGAGGACGAGCAGTCCTAGCGCGGCGCTCAGGCCTCCACCGGCGTCCACGCCTAGACCTCGAGCTTCTCCAGCACGGCGCGGATGACGTCCGGCACCGGCGTCACGGTGCGCTCGGCGCCGGTGACGTAGACGTGGACGAACGTGCCGACCGCGGCAGGCTCGTCCGACTCGCCCTGGAACAGGCCGATCTCGTAGACGACGCTCGACCGGCCCAGCCTCGTCACCACCAGACCGGCCTGGACGTCGCCGGGGAACCGCAGCTCGCGCAGGTAGCGACAGCCCGTCTCGGCCACCACGCCGTACGCCTCGAGCGCGCGGGTGTCGGTGCCGGTGGCCTCGATGAGGTAGCTGTTCACCGCGGTGTCGAAGTACGAGTAGTAGACGACGTTGTTGACGTGCCCGTAGACGTCCTCGTCCTCCCAGCGCGTCGTGATCGTGCGCAGCACCGGGTAGTCGCCCCGGCGACGGGTGGTCTCGCTCATGCGGGCTCCTCCTCGCGCAGGCGCTGGCTGATGACGGCCGAGACGCCGTCGCCGCGCATCGAGACGCCGTACAGCGCGTCGGCGACCTCCATCGTGCGCTTCTGGTGCGTGATGACGATGAGCTGGCTGCTCTCGCGCAGCTCCTCGTAGATCTCCAGCAGGCGGCCCAGGTTGGTGTCGTCCAGCGCCGCCTCGACCTCGTCAAGGATGTAGAACGGGCTCGGCCGGGCCTTGAACAGCGCCACCAGGAACGCCACCGCGACCAGCGAGCGCTCGCCGCCGGACAGCAGCGACAGCCGCTTGACCTTCTTGCCCGGCGGACGCGCCTCGACGTCGATGCCGGTGGTGAGCATGTTGTCGGGGTCGGTGAGCAGGATGCGCCCCTCGCCACCGGGGAACAACCGGCTGAAGACGTGGGTGAACTCGCGCTCGACGTCGTGCCAGGCGGCGGTGAAGACCTCCTCGACCTTCACGTCGACGTCCTGGACGATCTCCATGAGGTCCTGGCGCGTGCGGCGCAGGTCGTCGAGCTGGTCGGACAGGAACTGGTGCCGCTCCTCCAGGGCGCTGAACTCCTCCAGCGCGAGCGGGTTCACCTTGCCGAGCATGGCCAGGTTCTTCTCGGCCTGGCGCAGGCGCTTCTCCTGCTGGGCGCGGACGTACGGGACGGTGCGCGGCGCCGGCTCGGCGTCCGGGTCGTCCGCGTCGTCGGTCCTGTCGGCAAACTCCAGAGACGGGTCCGGCTCGGGGACGTCCTCGGCCGCCGGCGCCCAGGTGGACGGCTCGTCGAGCACCGGGACCCGGACGTCCGGACCGAACTCGGCCACGAGCGTGTCGGGCTCCAGGCCCAGCTCGTCCTGGGCCCGCTGAGTCAGCGCCTCGATGCGCAGCCGCTTCTCGGCCCGGGCCAGCTCGTCCTTGTGCGCGGCGTTCGTCAGCGTCTCCAGCTCGGTGCTCAGCTCGCGCAGACGGGCGCGGACGTCGCGCAGCTCGTGCTCACGCCCGCGGCGCCCCTCCTCGATCGTCCGGCCCGCCACGGCGGCCGGCGCGGCGATGGCCGCGAAGTGGTGGCCGTAGAGCA
>NZ_JBNFNZ010000495.1:0-1711 GCF_057364525.1 Aeromicrobium sp. PFPM2_SD2 | reverse complement strand
CGCTCGCCGGTGCCGAGCGCGCGACCACGCCGCCGGCCAGCACGACCGCCTCGACGAACGGCTCGGGGGCCAGGACGCGACCCACCTCCTCGGCCACGACCATCACCTCCACGGGGCCGGCGCCGACGCCGCCGTCGTCCTCGCTGAACGGCAGCGCGAGCACGCCCATGTCGGCCAGGCGCGACCAGACCTTCTCGTCGAAGCCGGGGTCGGAGGCCGTCGCGTCACGACGGGCCTCGATCGAGCCGTACGCCTTGCCCAGCAGGCCGCGCACGGCGTCGCGCAGCGCGAGCTGCTCGGAGTCCAGGGTGAAGTCCATGTCCGTCCCGTCTCAGAGTCCGAGGATGGTGCCGGCGATGATCTGCCGCTGCACCTCGTTGGAGCCGCCGTAGATGGAGGCCTTGCGGTAGTTCAGGTACTGCGGCGCCGAGACGCGGGCCCAGTGCGGCACCTGCGAGCCGTCGGCCGCGCCGGACGCGAGCGCGTCGGGCCCGGCGAGGTCGACGAACAGCTCGGTGACCGCCTGCTGCAGCACGGTGCCCTGCAGCTTCAGCACCGACGACGCGGGGTGCGGCTTGCCGTCGGCGGAGTGGGCGGCCACGCGCAGCGCGGTGAGCTCGAGCGCGAGCAGGTCGTTCTCCAGCTCGGCGATGCGGGCCGCGGTCAGCGGGTCGTCCAGCAGCGTGCCGGACGCCGTGCGGATCTCGCGGGCGTGCTCCTTGGCCTGCGCGAGCAGGCGCTTGCTCGAGCCGACCGGCGCGACGCCGACGCGCTCGTTGCCGAGCAGGAACTTGGCGTACGTCCAGCCGGCGTTCTCCTCGCCGACGAGGTTCTCGGCCGGGACGCGGACGTCCTCGAACCACACCTCGTTGACCTCGTGGCCGCCGTCGATGAGCTCGATCGGGCGCACGGTGAGGCCGGGCGTCGTCATGTCGATGAGCAGCATCGAGATGCCGGCCTGCTTCTTGGGCGCGTCGGGGTTCGTGCGCACCAGCGTGAAGATCCAGTCGCCGTACTGGCCCAGCGTCGTCCAGGTCTTCTGGCCGTTGACGACGTAGTGGTCGCCGTCGCGCACGGCGGTGGTGCGCAGCGAGGCCAGGTCCGAGCCGGCGTCGGGCTCGGAGAAGCCCTGCGACCACCAGATGTCGAGGTTCGCCGTGGCGGGCAGGAAGCGCTGCTTGATCTCCTGGCTGCCGAAGGCGGCGATGACCGGGCCGATCATGCTGGCGTTGAACGCGAGCGGCGCCGGGACGCAGGCCAGCTGCATCTCCTCGTGCCAGATGTGGCGCTGCAGGTTGGTCCAGTCGCGTCCGCCCCACTCGACCGGCCAGCCGGGCACGGCCAGGCCGGCGGCGTTGAGCGTCCGCTGGGACTCGACGATGTCGTCCTTGGTCAGCTCGCGCCGGTCGCGCACCTTGTCGCGGATCTCCTGGGGGACCTTCGTCGTGAAGAACTCGCGCATCTCGTCGCGGAACGCCACGTCCTGGTCGGACAGCCTCAGTCGCATGCACCCTCCTGTGGTCCCGCCCTTGCTATCACGCGGCGGGGTCGGGGGGCGCGACGGTGGGGGCCTCAGCGCGACGGGGTGCCGTCGGCCCCGTCGTCCTCGCGGAAGCTGGGCGAGCCCAGGACGTACTGGCCGAGCAGGCCGTGCGGCGGTCGCGGCGGGGTCGGGGGGACGCGGGGGCCCATGCGGCCCCTCGGCGGTGTC
>NZ_JBNFNZ010000494.1:0-1720 GCF_057364525.1 Aeromicrobium sp. PFPM2_SD2 | reverse complement strand
CCCTACTCCGGGCTCACGGAGAGCGTCGGCAGGTCGCGCGCGGTTGGCACAGCAGTCGACGGCGCACACCGTCCCAGCACGGGGGCAGCGAGCCGACCGCCGGACGCTCGACCGGCTCGCCGCGCTCGACGGCGGCCCGCTCCAGGACGAGCTGACGCACCATGGCGACGAAGTCCGGGTGCGTGCCGGGCGTCGCGACCCGGACGTAGCGCAGCCCGAGCTCCTCGGCCGTCGCGGCGGCTCGGTGTCGAGGTCGAAGACGACCTCCATGTGGTCCGAGACGAAGCCGATCGGCACGACGACGACGGACTCGACACCCTCGGCGCTGAGCTCGCGGAGCCGGTCGTTGATGTCGGGCTCGAGCCACGGCATCGACGGGGGGCCCGAGCGCGAGCAGTAGGCCAGGTCCCAGCCGTTGGCGCCGGCGCGCTCGGCCACCTCCTCGGCCACCGAGAGGTGCTGGCGGACGTAGGCGTGCTCGCCGGGGCCGCCGCTGGCCGCGTCCATCGTGTCGGGGATGGAGTGGGTGACGAACACGACGTGCGTGCCCGCGGGGGCGCTGGCGAGCGCCTCCTCCAGCGCCTCGGCGAACGGCCCGACGAAGCCGGGGTGGTTGAAGCCGTGGCGCAGCCGGTCGAGCTCGACGCCGGTGCCCTCGGACGCGGCGAACAGGTTCTCGCGGTACTGGCGGCAGCCCGAGTACGACGAGTAGGCGCTGGTCACGAAGCAGATCGCCCGCTGCACGCCGTCCGCGGCCATCTGCTCGACGGCCTCGCGGAAGTACGGGTCCCAGTTGCGGTTGCCCCAGTAGACCGGCAGGTCGAGGCCGTTCGCGGCGAAGTCCTCGCGCAGCGCGGCCAGCAGCGCCCGGTTCTGGTCGTTGATCGGCGACTTGCCGCCGAAGGAGTAGTAGTGCTCGCCCACCTCCTCCAGGCGCTCGACGGGGATGTTCTTGCCGGTCGTGACGTTCTGCAGGAACGGCACGACGTCCTCGGTCTTCTCCGGTCCGCCGAAGGAGACCAGGAAGAGCGCGTCGTACGGTCGGGGATCCATGCCGTCATCCTCCCACCGGCCTCCTGGCGCAGCGCGCTGACTACCCTGTCGCCCGACGACAGGAGTCCGGATGCTGAAGGCCTACCGTCGCGTGCTCGCCACGCCCGGCTCGGTCGCGTTCTGCCTGGCCGGCACGGTGGCCCGGCTCCCCGCCTCGATGGCCGGGCTCGGCCTCGTGCTGCTGGTCGAGCTGCGCACCGGCTCGTACGGCACGGCCCCCCCCCCCCCCCCCCCCGGCGCCGTCTCCGCCGCGTACGTCGTCACCTCCGGGGTGGCCGGGCCGGCCATCGCCCGCCTCGCCGACCGGCTGGGCCAGGCACCGGTGCTGCGCGGGGCCAGCCTGCTCTTCGCGGTGGGCATCCTGGCCTTCCTGGTCGCGCTCCACACGGACGCCCCGGCCTGGACGTACTACGCCTTCGCCGCGCTGGCCGGCATCGGCGCTCCGCAGGCCGGCGCCATGGTCCGGGCCCGGTGGACCCATGCGCTGCGCGGACGTCCCGGGCTGGACACCGCGTTCGCCCTCGAGGCGGTGCTGGACGAGGTGGTCTTCATCGTCGGGCCGGTGCTGGTCACGGTGCTGACCCTGCAGGTGCACGAGACGGCCGGGCTGGCCGTGCCGGTGCTCGCCGCCCTCGGCGGCAGCTGGGCGCTGGCCGCCCAGCAGGCC
>NZ_JBNFNZ010000493.1:0-1726 GCF_057364525.1 Aeromicrobium sp. PFPM2_SD2 | reverse complement strand
GCGGGGCGGACGCCGCGGGGCGGCCGGCTCGGGCTGCTGCTGGGCGGCCTTGGCCGCGTCCAGGACGTCCTGCTTGCGGATGCGTCCGCCGACGCCGCTGCCGGTGACGGAGGCCAGGTCGACGCCGTGCTCCTTGGCCAGCTTGCGGACGATCGGCGTCACGTAGGACTCGGCGTCCGAGGACGACTCCTGCTGCGCCGGGGCCGACTGCTGCGGGGGCGCGGACTGCTGGGCCTGGGCCTGCGGCTGCGGTCCGGGGTGGCCTGCGGCTCGGCTCGGCCAGACCGGTGGGCTGCGGGGTCGGCGCGGCCTGCTGCTGCGGGGCCTGCTGCTGCGGCTCCGGCTCCGGCTCCGGCTCCGGCTGGGCCTGCTCCTGCTGGGGCTGCTCGGGCTCGCTCTGCTGCGGGGCCGACGCGCCCTGCTCGCCGATGACGGCCAGCTCGGCGCCGACCTCGACGGTCTCGTCCTCGTCGACCTTGATCTCCAGGAGCGTGCCGGCGACGGGCGACGGGATCTCGGTGTCGACCTTGTCGGTGCTGATCTCCAGCAGCGGCTCGTCGACGGCCACGTCGTCGCCGACCTGCTTGAGCCAGCGGGTGACGGTGCCCTCGGTGACCGACTCGCCCAGCGCGGGCAGGGTCACGGACGTGCCCGCGCCGCCGGAGGCGGGCTTGGCCTCGGGCTGCGGGGCGGGCGCCTCCTCGGCGGCCTCGTGCTGCTCCTCGGCGCTGGCCTGGGAGGACGTCTGCTCGGGCTCGGGGGAAGCCAGCTCGTTGTTGTCCTGGCTGGGCGCTCGCCGGCGTCCTGGCTGCTCGGGGCCTCGCCGCCGCCGGCGGACTCGCCCTCGTCACCGATGACGGCCAGCTCGGCGCCGACCTCGACGGTGTCGTCCTCGTCGACCTTGATCTCCAGCAGCACGCCCGCGACCGGCGAGGGGATCTCGGTGTCGACCTTGTCGGTCGAGATCTCCAGCAGCGGCTCGTCCACCGCGACGGTGTCGCCGACCTGCTTCAGCCAGCGGGTGACGGTGCCCTCGGTGACGCTTTCGCCGAGAGCCGGGAGGGTGACTGACGTGGCCATGGTGTCCTCTGCTTGTTGTCAGGCGTGTGCCGGGATGGGTGCCGGCGCCGCGGTGGCGGCGCCGTCGAGCTCGTGGGGGCCGCGGAGGCGTCCGGGACGACGTCTCGACGCGACGGGATGGACATGGCGAAGGAGGCTGGCGATCGAGGTGTCGACCACGGTGCCCTCCCTTTCGCTCGGATCTGTCCTGCATCTTTCCACTCTGCTCGACCGGCCCGCCACCGGGGGCCTGTGACGCGGATCTCGTTCCCTTGCGTCCGGCACACTTGTCCGCATGCCTCTGTTCGGACGCCGTCGCACCGCCCCCTGGCCCGTGGGCGCGGCCCGTCGCGCCCGGGAGTCGCTGCAGGAGGAGCTGCAGGCGTTCGTCGAGGCCCGTCACGGGGTCGAGGCCTTCCTCGAGCCGGCGTCCGCCACGTCGCCGCTGTCGCTGCTGCTGGTCGCCGGCGACGGGGAGTCCACGCGTCGCCCGGTCGACTCGCCCAAGGCCGCCACCCGGCTCGCCCAGGCGCTCGACGTGCCGCTCTACGACGTCAACCGGGTCGGCTACCCGCAGCGGATGCGCGACTACGCGCTGCGCCAGCAGGGACGCCGGCCCCGCTCGCCGTTCTCGACCAGTGCGCCGGCCGACGACGAGCCGCGCCCG
>NZ_JBNFNZ010000492.1:0-1727 GCF_057364525.1 Aeromicrobium sp. PFPM2_SD2 | reverse complement strand
CCCCAGGCGGCGCGTCGCCGAGGCGCTGCTCGGCCAGCCGGACCGAGCGGGCCCTCGGCGCCCAGCGACTCCCACAGCAGGGCGCACGCCTTCGGCATGACCGGGTTCAGCACGACGGCCAGGACCCGCAGGCCCTCCGCGGCGGTGGCCATGATCGTGGCCAGGCGCTCGCGCTGGGCCTCGTCCTTGGCGACCTTCCAGGGCTCCTGCTCGGTGAGGTATCCGTTGAGCTCGTCGACGATGCGCCACACGGCGGCCATCGCGTCCTGCGGCGCCACGGCGTCGATGGCCGCGTCGGCCTCGGCGACGGCCGCGGCCACGGTGTCGACGACCTTCTGCTCGGCGGCGGTCTGCTCACCGGCGGCCGGCAGCGCGCCGTCGAAGTACTTGCCGATCATCGCCGCGACCCGCGAGGCCAGGTTGCCGAAGCCGTTGGCCAGCTCGGCGGTGTAGCGGGCGGCGACGTCCTCCCACGAGATCGAGCCGTCCGAGCCGAACGTCAGCGCCCGGGTGAAGTAGTAGCGGTAGGCGTCCGAGCCGAAGGTGTCGACCAGCTCGGTGGGGTGGATGCCGTTGGCCTTGGACTTGCTCATCTTCTGCCCGCCGACGAGCAGCCAGCCGTGGGCGAAGACCTGCTGGGGCACCGGCAGTCCGGCGGCCATGAGCATCGCCGGCCAGATGACCGCGTGGAAGCGGACGATGTCCTTGCCGACGAGGTGGATGCTCGCGGGCCACAGCTCCTCGAAGCGCTCCTGGTCGACGCCGTACCCGGCGGCGGTGATGTAGTTGAGCAGCGCCTCGACCCACACGTACATGACGTGCGCGTCGTCCCAGGGCACCTTGATGCCCCAGTCGAAGGTCGAGCGCGAGATCGACAGGTCGCGCAGGCCGCGCTCGACGAACGAGACGACCTCGTTGCGCGCGGACGCCGGCTGCACGAACTCGGGGTGCTCGCGGTAGAGCTCGAGCAGCTTCTCGGCGTAGTCCGAGAGCCGGAAGAAGTAGTTCTCCTCGGTCATGTGCTCGACCCGGCTGCCGTCGAGCGTGGAGACCTTGTGGCCCTCGTCGTCGCCGGTGCCGTCGGTGACGTACTCGTCGGCGACGAACTCCTCCGAGCCGACCGAGTAGTAGCCGGTGAACGAGCCCTTGTAGACGGCGCCCGAGTCGTGCAGCGCCTGCCAGAACGCCTTGGCACCGGCCTCGTGGCGCGCCTCGGTCGTGCGGATGTAGTCGTCGTTGGCCGCGTCGATGGTGCGCAGCAGCGGCTTCCACTCGTTCTCGACGAGGCGGTCGACCCACTCCTGCGGGGACACGCCGTTCGCCTGCGCCTTGCGCAGCACCTTCTGGCCGTGCTCGTCGGTGCCCGTCAGGTACCAGACCCGCTCGCCGCGCTGGCGGTGCCAGCGGGTCAGCACGTCGCCGATCGTGGTGGTGTAGCCGTGTCCGATGTGGGGGGCGTCGTTGACGTAGTAGATCGGCGTCGTGACGTAGAAGGTCGTGTCGGACATGCCGCCCATCCTAGTGAGCCGCGACGCGTCGCCTCAGCGGTGGGCCGCGGCGTAGACGTCCTTCTTGCGGGCGCCGGTCCCCTCGGCGACCCGGGCGATGGCGTCCTTGCGGGTCAGGCCGCTGGCCTCGGCCTCGCGCACGAGCTCGGCGAGCTCGTCGGCGGAGTAGTCGCGCTGCTCGGCCACGGCGCCGGAGACGACGAGCGTCGCCACTGCCGC
>NZ_JBNFNZ010000491.1:0-1730 GCF_057364525.1 Aeromicrobium sp. PFPM2_SD2 | reverse complement strand
GCCGCGGCCACGCGCCCGCGCTGCGCCGCACCGGCCTGCGCCTGCTGCACGACTCCGGCGACCTCGGCCAGGCCGTCCACCGCTGCACCGGCGTGGGCAAGTGCCTGGCCGACAACCGCGGCACGAACGGGGTCATGTGCCCCTCGTTCCAGGCCACCCGCAACGAGAAGGACTCCACCCGCGGCCGCGCCCGCACCCTGCAGGAGATGGTCGACGGCCGTCTCGTCGACCAGGGCTGGCGGTCGCCGGAGGTGCACGAGGCGCTCGACCTGTGCCTGTCGTGCAAGGGCTGCCTGCACGACTGCCCGACCGGCGTCGACATGGCCAGCTACAAGACCGAGGTGCTGCACCAGACGTACGCCGGACGCGTCCGTCCGCGCAGCCACTACGTCATGGGCAAGCTGCCGCTGTGGGCCCGGCTCGGCGCCCCGCTGGCCCGGCTCACGAACGTCCTGCTCCGCACGCCCGGCGTCGCGCACCTGGCGCGCTGGGTCGCGGGCATCGACCAGCGGCGCAGCTCCCGGCGTTCGCCGCCCAGCCGTTCACCCGGCACGCCCGCACGCGCGCGGCCGCCGAGCGTCCGCGCGTGCTGCTGTGGTCGGACTCGTTCACCGAGTGGTTCGCGCCCGCCGGTGGTCACGCGGCCGTCGCGGTGCTGGAGTCCGCGGGCTACGACGTGGAGCTGCTCGACCGCTCCGCGTGCTGCGGCCTGACCTGGATCACCACCGGCCAGCTGGACGCCGCGCGCCGCATCATGGGCCGCACCGTCGCGGTGCTGCACGAGTACGTGGCCGCCGGGGTGCCCGTGGTCGGGCTCGAGCCCTCGTGCCTGGCGCGCTGCGCTCGGACGCCGTGGAGCTCGTCGACGACCCGCGCGCCGCGCAGGTGGCCGAGGGCGTCTTCACGCTCTCGGAGCTGCTGGCCCGCACCGACGGCTGGACCCCGCCCGACCTGACCGGCACCGAGGTGGTCGTGCAGCCGCACTGCCACCAGTCCAGCGTGCTGGGCTTCGAGGCCGACATGGACGTGCTGACCCGCGCCGGCGCCACCGTCACCCGGCTGAGCGGCTGCTGCGGCCTGGCCGGCAACTGGGGCGTGGAGAAGGGCCACTACGAGACGTCGGTGGCCGTCGCCGAGACCCAGCTGCTGCCCGCCGTCCGCGCCGCCGGCCCGGACGCCGTCGTGCTGGCCGACGGGTTCTCCTGCCGCACCCAGCTCGACGACCTGGCCGACGTCCAGGCCCTGCACCTGTCCCAGCTGCTGGCGGGGGAGACCCGATGAGCGAGCCCACCGACCACGCACCGATGCGCCTGGACCACCTGCCCGTCCTGGGCGAGCAGATGGCGCGGTTCGTCACCCTGCTCGGCGAGGCCGACGAGCAGCAGCCCGTCCCCACCTGCCCGGGCTGGACCGTGCGCGACCTGGCCGTCCACCTGGGCACGACGCACCGCCGGGCCGGGGCGGTCGTGCTCAGCGGGTCGCTGGTCGACGCCCCCGAGCCGCTGGTGCTCGGCTCGCTGACCGACTGGTACGCCGGGTGCTCGCCTCGGCGCTCGTCCTGGCGCTGCAGGCGGTGGCCCGGCCGAGCCGGTGCGAACTGGGCGCAGGTGCACCGGACGGCGGGCTTCTGGCGCCGTCGTCAGCTGCACGAGACGCTCGTCCACGCCGTCGACCTCGCCGTCGCGCTCGGGCTCCCCGAGGAGAGCTGGCCCGGCGCCCCCGGCTGGGCG
>NZ_JBNFNZ010000490.1:0-1736 GCF_057364525.1 Aeromicrobium sp. PFPM2_SD2 | reverse complement strand
GCGGTGGCGGCCGAGCGCGAGCGCCGCGCCGACCGCGTCGCCTTCCACGTCTGGCTGCAGCACGAGTGCCGGGCCCAGCTCGACCGGGCCCGCGCCGAGGCGAAGGACGCCGGGATGAGCGTCGGCCTGGTCCACGACCTGCCCGTCGGCGTGAGCCCGGCCGGCGCCGACACCTGGGCCCAGCCGCACCTGTTCGCCCAGGAGGTGCGCGTCGGGTGCCCGCCGGACGCGTTCAACGAGCTCGGCCAGGACTGGGGCCTGCCGCCCTGGCGTCCGGACCGGCTGGCCGAGACCGGCTACGCGCCGTTCCGCGAGGTCGTGCGCAGCGTGCTGCGCCACGGTGACGGCATCCGGGTCGACCACGTCGCGGGCATGTGGCGGCTGTGGTGGATCCCCGAGGGCGAGCCGCCGCTGCGCGGCACCTACGTCCACTACGACAGCGAGGCGATGCTGGGCGTCCTGCTCATCGAGGCGACCCGCGCCGGCGCCGTGGTCGTGGGCGAGGACCTGGGCACCGTCGAGGACGTCGTCACCGAGACGATGCAGGAGCGCGGCATCCTCAGCTCGGCCGTGCTCTGGTTCGAGCGCGACTGGGAGGCCGAGGGGCAGCCGCACCGGCGTCCGGCCGACTGGAAGGCCGAGACGATGGCCAGCATCACCACCCACGACCTGCCGACCGCTCCCGGCTGGCTCGAGGCCGAGCACGTGCGCCTGCGGGCGTCGCTGGACCTGCTCGACGGCTCGCCGGAGGAGGCCTACGCCGGCGCCGCGGCCGACAAGGAGGCGCTGCTCGAGCTCGTCCGCGCCGAGGGGCTGGACGAGGACGACCTCGTGCTCGCGCTGCACACGCTCATCGCCCGGGCGGCGTCACGGCTGGTGCTCAGCGCGCCGGCCGACGCCGTCGGGGAGATGCGCCAGCCGAACCTGCCGGGCACCGTCGACGAGTACCCGAACTGGCGCGTCCCGCTGAAGGTCTCGCTCGAGGAGTTCTTCGACGACCCGCGGGTGGACGCCCTCACCGCGCCGCTGCGCGAGGCCCGCCCGCTGCGCCGGTAGCGGCCCGACGGCGGGAGCGGTGAGCCCGCAACCGAACAGGCCCCTCGAGAGGTTGCCCACTCACCGCCCGCGGCGGGCGCCGCCGTGCGGTGCGCCGCAGGCGTTCCTAGGCTGACGTCACCTCCGACGAAAGGACGTCCGCCGTGGACATCGAGCCCGTGATCTTCCTCGTGATCCTCGTGGTGGTCGCCGCCGGCATCGCGCTGCCGCTCGGCCGCGCCACCGCCGTGGGCCGTCTCCTGGTCGGACTGGTCGTGCTGGGCGCCCTCGCCACGCTCGCGTTCGTCGGGCTGGAGAACTACTTCGCCTGAGCGCGAGCCCGCTGCCGCTTGGCCCGCAGCCGCAGGACGACCTCGGTCAGCTCGCCGACGCCGAGGACGACCGCGACCCAGCCGAGCCACGTCGGACCGTCGCCGCGCAGGCACCACCAGGCCACGGCGGCGCACCACGCGCTGAACGCCAGGCACAGCGCCAGGTACCACGCGGGCATCCGCACCGAGGCCCGCTGCATCGCGTTCCAGAAGCCGGGCTCGTCGGGCTCCTCGTTCAGCGCCCGGCCGAGCGACTCGCGCAGGCCGAGCGGCTCGTGGACGATCGCGCCGGGCAGGTCGGCCACCCGGAGGCGGCCCTCGGCGACCTCGACCGCCTCGGGCGGCAGCCCGAGCACCGCGGCGACGGCA
>NZ_JBNFNZ010000489.1:0-1736 GCF_057364525.1 Aeromicrobium sp. PFPM2_SD2 | reverse complement strand
GGCTGGAGCCCGTGCTGCTGACCGGCGACCGGCGGGCCGTGGCCGACGCCGTCGCGCGGACGTCGGCATCGACCGGGTCCACGCCGAGGTCACCCCCGAGCGGAAGCTCGAGGTCGTCCGCGAGCTCCAGGCCCGCGACCGGGTCGTGGCGATGGTCGGCGACGGGGTCAACGACGCCGCCGCGCTGGCCGGGGCCGACCTGGGCATCGCGATGGGCACCGGCACCGACGTGGCCATCCAGGCGTCGGACCTCACGCTGGTGAAGGGCGACCTGGCCACCGCGGTCGACGCCGTGCGGCTCTCGCGCGCCACGCTGCGCACGATCAAGGGCAACCTGTTCTGGGCGTTCGCCTACAACGTCGCGGCGATCCCGCTCGCGGTGGCCGGCCTGCTCAACCCGATGGTGGCCGGCCTGGCGATGGCGTTCAGCTCGGTGTTCGTCGTGACGAACAGCCTGCGGCTGCGCCGCTTCGGCCGCTAGGTGCGGGCGACGGCCCGCAGGACGAACGCCACCACGTGGTCCTCGTCGGCCTCGGTGGGCGCGACCTCCTCGCGGGCCAGTCGCTCGACCCGGTTCAGCAGGACGGCGGCCGCGGCGTGCGTGTCGCGGTCGACGTCCTGCGAGCCGAGCGCGAGGGCGGGCACGGCGAGCAGCCTGGCGAGGGCGTCCTCGAGCGTCTGACGACCGCGGGCGACGGGCGGGGCCGTCGCGAGCAGCGTGTGCATGCGGGTGAACCCGCCGACGGCGGCGAGGTCGGCCAGCACGGCGGCGACCATCGCGCGGATCTTCCCGCGGCTGCCCAGGTGGTCGGCCATGCGTTGCTCGGCGTGGGCGACGATGCGCCGGACGTCGTCCTCGACGATGGCGGTGACGAAGGCGTCCTTGCCGGCGAAGTAGCGGTAGAAGGCGTCGATCGAGACGGCCGCGGCCTTGACGATCTCGGCCACCTTGACCGCCTCGCCGCGGCGCAGGGTGTCGCGCCCGACCTCGACCAGGCGGGCCACCTCCGCCTCGGCGATCTCGGCCCGTCCGTTGAGCCCGCGGCGCACCGCCAGCTCGGTGACCTCCGTGAGGTCGCTCGTGTCGGTCATCCTGACCTCCTGCCTCCGCGGCCCGTCGTTCCAGGGCCGAACGTCCGTCGGAGAAGCAAGAATATCGTTCTGGCGGGTCGGGCCGCCATCCGAGCGCCGGGCCGGCGCGCGGTCAGAGGTCGGTGATGCGGACGCCGGCGTGGGCCTTGTAGCGGCGGTTCATGGCGATGAGGTTGGCTGTGAACGCCTCGACCTGGTGCGCGTTGCGCTTGCGCCCGCCGTAGACGCCGCGGACGCCCGGGATCGTCTCGGCGAGCGCCTGCACGAGGTCGGTCGCCTCGCGGTCGTCGTCGCCGAGCACGAGCACGTCGGTGTCGACGCTGGTGACCTCGGGGTCGTCCAGCAGCACGGCGCTGACGTTGTGGAACGCGCCCACCACCCGGCTGTCGGCAAGGATCGCGGCGGCCTGCTCGGTCGCCGAGCCCTCCTCGACCGCGAGCGCGTACGGGCCGCGCTTGTCGAAGCCCAGCGGGTTCACGCAGTCGACGACGATCTTGCCGTCCAGCTGCGGCTTCAGCTCGGTGAGCAGCTCGCGGTGCCCGTCCCACGGCACGACGACGAGCACGAGGTCGCCGGCGGACGCGGCGTCGGCGTTGGCCGCGCCGGTCACGTCGCCGCCGGTGGCCTGCGCCAGCTCCGCGATC
>NZ_JBNFNZ010000488.1:0-1738 GCF_057364525.1 Aeromicrobium sp. PFPM2_SD2 | reverse complement strand
CCAGGGCCGCCGCCGGCTGGCGCTGCTGGCCTGACGCCCGGGTCGAGGAGTCCTCCGCGGGGCGGAGGGCCCCTCGCCGTGCGTCGCCGCGAGGATGTCCGCCCACCCAGGGCCCGTGTGCCGGACGGGACGGCAGCTTTAGGTTAGGCATGCCTTACGATGTGCCCATGAAGATCATCCGTCCCGTCGCGGCCGTCGCCGCCGCGATGCTCGCGCTCGGCGCCTGCGGGTCCGACTCCGACGACTCGTCCGGCTCCTGGAGCTACACCGACGACCTCGGCACCAAGATCTCGCTCGACCAGGCGCCCGAGCGCATCGTCGTGCAGAGCTCGATGGGTGCGGCGCTGTCCGACCTGGGCGTCGACGAGGACAAGATCGTCGGCTACTTCGGCCCGGCCACGCTCCCCGACGGCAGCCCCGACCCGCAGGCCGAGGGCCTGGACACCGAGGGGCTCACCGACGTCACCGGCGGCGGCGAGTACGGCGACCTGGACCTGGAGAAGCTCGCCGAGCTCAAGCCCGACCTCGTCGTGACGAGCACGTACCTCGAGCCCGACCTCTGGTACGTCAACGCCGCCGCGAAGGAGAAGGTCGAGAAGCTCGGCACGCCGATCATGGTCGTGAGCTTCGACGGCAAGACCCTGCCCGAGCTGCTCGACTCGACCGAGAAGGCCGCCGAGGCGCTCGGCGCGGACCTCGAGGACGACGACGTCACCGAGGCGCACGACGAGTTCCAGGCCGCCGCGGACGAGCTGAAGCAGCTCGGCGCCACCATGACGTCGGAGAAGAAGCAGATCGTCGCCGGCTCGCCGTCGGCCGACATCTACTACGTCTCCAGCCCCGAGGCGAACGCCGACCTGAAGTACTGGAAGGACGAGCTCGGCCTGCCCATCGTGCAGCCGGACCCGGACGAGCAGGGCTACTTCGAGCCGCTGAGCTGGGAGGAGGCCGACAAGTACCCGGCCGACGTCTTCCTCTACGACGACCGCGTCGGCGAGGCCGGGCTGCAGCTGTTCAAGGACCAGCCGGTCTTCCAGACGCTGAACGCGGCCAAGAGCTCGGCCTACGTCCCGTGGACGTCCGTCGCGCCGCCGAGCTACGAGGCCTACGCCGGCATCTTCGAGCGCCTCGCCGAGGGCCTGAAGAAGTTCTCCTGACCCGCACGACCCCGTCGCACCGCACCGGTGCCGCCACCCGGCGGCCCGGTGCGGTGTCGTCCGTCCGGGCACCGGTTCGTACGCTCGACCGGTGAGCCAGGCCGCGACGCACCCCGGGCACCATCCCGGCAGCCCCGGCTACCGCCGGCTCAACGTCGCGATGCTCATGGCCGGCGTGGCCGCGTTCGGGATGCTCTACAGCACCCAGCCCCTGCTGCCGGGCATCGGCGCCGCGTTCGACGTCTCGCCGGCCGCCCGCCGCGCTCACGGTGTCGGGCGCGACCGGCGCGCTCGCGCTGGCCGTGGTGCTGGCGACCGGCGTCGCCGCCCGGCTCGGACGCGCGCGGGTCATGAAGGTCTCGATGGTGGCGGCGGTCGTCGTGCAGCTGGTGAGCACGACCATGCCGACGTTCGGCGGCCTGCTCGCGCTGCGGGTGCTGCTCGGCCTGCTGCTCGCGGGCGTGGTCGGCGTGGCGATGGCCCACGTCGGCGCGGAGGTGCACCCCGCACGGGCATGGGCCGCGCGATGGGGCTCTACGTGGCCGGCAACTCGCTCGGCGGCGTGGGCGGCCGGCTCGTGG
>NZ_JBNFNZ010000487.1:0-1741 GCF_057364525.1 Aeromicrobium sp. PFPM2_SD2 | reverse complement strand
GACCGCCAGGCGCTGCCTGCCCGCGTTGAGGCCGGCCGGTATCGTGACCCGGGCGACGCCGCGCACGAACGAGGTGCGGTACGCGCGGCCGCCCACGGTGACCGTGCCGGTGCCGGCGACCGAGGCGTTGGCCTTGACCGTCACGGCGACGGCCTTGCCGTAGGTGGTGCGCGCCGCGGCGACGCTCAGGCCGACCGGGGTCTTGACCGTGGTCGTGGCGGCCGTCTGCGACGTCGACGGCAGCTGCTGCGCGCCGTTGCTGGGCTTGAACGCCGCCGTGTAGCTGTGCGCACCGGGCGCGACGTTGCCGACCGTCAGCGTGGCGACGCCGCCGGCGACGAAGGCGCTGCCGACCTTGGTCGTGCCCTCGAAGAAGTCGACCGAGCCCTGGATCGAGGCGGTCGACGTGACCGTCGCCGTCAGGCGGACCTG
This sequence comes from Aeromicrobium sp. PFPM2_SD2, assembly GCF_057364525.1. Lineage (NCBI taxonomy): Bacteria > Bacillati > Actinomycetota > Actinomycetes > Propionibacteriales > Nocardioidaceae > Aeromicrobium > Aeromicrobium sp. PFPM2_SD2. The sequence continues at coordinate 1,309 of NZ_JBNFNZ010000487.1, read as the reverse complement.
GCGGTTGCCCAGCGCCGCGGCCCGGACGGTCGTCGTGGTGAACGCGGCGGTGACCTGGTCGGCGTTCTTGAAGTTGGAGACGGCGGCGTCGGTCCACTTGCCGCACTCGCCCTCGGCGGACGTCGGAGCGAGCTGCAGGAAGCCGGCCTTCTCGATCGCGGCCTTGCCCTCGACGCTGCACAGGAAGCCGGTCTCGCCGAAGATCGCCTGGAGCTTCGCGGCCTTCGCCGGGGTCGCGAGGTCCTCGCTGCGGACGACGTTGTACAGGGCCCGCTCGAACTGGACGCCGCCGAGCAGCGAGATCGTGGCGGTCGACTTGGCGCGGCCGGTCGAGAACGGGACGATCGCGTTCGGGTCGCCCACGACGTCGGCGTCGCTGTGCTCCTGGGTCTCCTTGACCGACGGGGCCAGGGTGACGGCCACGCCGCCGTTGGACGCCTTGAGCCGGTCCTCGAAGAAGCTGCGGGTGCCCGAGCCGGACTGCGGGATGAGCGGCGTGATGGTGCCGCTCTTGCTCGGGTCGATCTGGCTCCAGTCGGTGATCGTGCCCTGGTAGATGCCGACCAGCTGCGCAGCGGTGAGCGACGCGGGCGCGTTGGTGCCGGCCTTGCGGACGGCCATCTTGAGCCCGTCCACGCCGAACGCGGCCTGCTTGAGGCCCGCGGCGACCTCGGTGGTGCTCAGCGACGACGACGAGCGCGCGTAGTCGGCGGCCGTGTTGTTGGACGTGCCGTAGAGCAGCTTCTTGCCGTTGCCCGAGCCGTTCACGGTGCTGCGCTGGATGGCGGTGGTGCCCTGGCGCAGCGTGATCGTGGCCGGGTCGCCGATGGCGGCGAACGAGGCCAGGCGCGAGCCGGCGGCCTGGTTGGCGTTGTAGGACTGCGCGAGGTACGCGAGGGCGGCCTGCGTCGTGTCCGAGCCGGTGCCCACGACGTCGCCCGCGACGGGGACGAACGCCGGGTCGAACTCCGTGGGGGCGGCCTGAGCCGTGCCCGTGGTGACCGCGAGGGTGCCGGCCACCAGAGCGGCGCCGGCCGCGAGGGCCGAGACGCGGGAGCGAATCATGTCGTGTCCTTTGAGAGGTGTCGGACCGGTCCTGCGCCGGTCACCACCCGAGACGCTAGGGAGGCGGCCGGCGAACGCGGGGTGTTTGCGATGAACAATGGGTGACCGCTCGACGGCACCTCGGCGATCCGGGGTCACAAGAGGTTCGGCAGCAGGTGGACGGCCATGTCGCCGGCCACCCACGCCGCCGCCAGGCAGCGGCGCCAGCCCCAGGACCACCCAGGCCAGCGGGGGCGCCCCACCC
>NZ_JBNFNZ010000486.1:0-1746 GCF_057364525.1 Aeromicrobium sp. PFPM2_SD2 | reverse complement strand
CACGCCCTGGCCGGCGACCTCGCCGCCCGCTTCCCCGACGCCCGCGTGGACGCCGCGAGCCCCGACAAGCTCCCGGTGCTGCTGCCCGGCGCGTCCGGCCTGGTGCACTGCACCCCCACCGGCATGGCCGACCACCCCGGCCTCCCGCTCGACGACCGACTCCTCCACCCCGGGCTCTGGGTCGCCGACATCGTGTACCGCCCGCTGGAGACCGCGCTGCTGATCGCAGCCCGGGCCGCGGGCTGCCGCACCCTCGACGGAGGCCACATGGCGGTCCACCAGGCCGTCGACGCCTTCCGTCTCGTCACGGGTGTCGAGCCCGACCCCGACCGCATGCTCCGTCACTTCCGCGACCTCGCGGCCGACGAGCACCGATCCTGAGCAAGGAGCCCCCGATGCAGGCCATCGACGCATCCAAGACCCCGAAGAAGGCGGCCCTCGCCAGCTTCATGGGCAGCGCCGTGGAGTACTACGACTTCTTCGTCTTCGGCTCCGCCGCGGCGCTGATCTTCCCGCACGTGTTCTTTCCCGACGACGACGCCTCGGCGCTCGTCATGTCGTTCGCGACGTTCGGCTTCGCCTACGTCGCCCGGCCCTTCGGTGCCGTCATCCTGGGTCACTTCGGCGACCGGGTCGGACGCCAGAAGGTGCTCATGTTCACCCTCGTGCTCATGGGCCTGTCGACCTTCCTGATCGGCTGCCTGCCCAGCTTCGACGCCATCGGCTGGGCCGCCCCCGCGCTGCTCGTGCTGTGCCGGCTCATGCAGGGACTCTCGGCGGCCGGCGAGCAGGCCGGCGCCAGCTCGCTCACGCTCGAGCACGCGCCGGACGACCGGCGCTCGTTCTTCACGTCCTGGACGCTCACCGGCACCCAGGGCGGCCAGATCCTCGCCGCGCTGGTGTTCATCCCGGTCGTGTCGCTGCCCGACGACATCAAGTACAGCTGGGGCTGGCGCGTCCCGTTCTGGTTCAGCGCCGTCGTCGTGGTCGTCGCCTACTTCATCCGCCGCAGCCTGCACGAGCCGCCGGAGTTCGCGGCCAAGAAGGCGTCCGGCGACGTCGCCCGGATCCCGCTGGTCGACCTGCTGCAGCACCACGGGGCCGACGTCCTGCGCGTCGTCTGCTGCGCGTTCATCGCGGCCATCTCGACCGTGTTCGGCAACCTGGCCATCGCGTACGGCAAGGAGGTCGGCGTCAACGAGTCGATCACCCTGTGGCTCGTCGTGGCCGCGAACGTCGTGGCGCTCGGCACCCAGCCGCTGTTCGGCATGCTCGCCGACCGCGTCGGCCGCAAGCCGGTCTTCGTCTACGGCGCGATCTCCAGCGCCGTGCTGATGCCCTTCTACCTGCTCTCGATGAGCCAGGACAACGAGCTGCTGACCTTCCTGCTCGCCGTGCTGACGTTCTCGTGCGGCTACGCCGCGGCGAACGCCACCTGGCCCTCGTTCTACGCCGAGATGTTCGACGCCCGCGTCCGCTTCTCGGGCCTGGCGATCGGCACCCAGCTCGGCTTCCTCATGGCCGGGTTCGCGCCGAGCATCGTCACCGCCCTGGGCGGCGTCGAGGAGGGCGGCTGGACGGTCACGGCGGGCTTCACGGCGGTCATCGCGCTCGTCGCGTCGATCGCGGCGCTCACCGCGCGCGAGACCAAGGACGTCCCGACCGCGCAGCTCGGCGCCAAGCCGTCGCGCGCCCGGCAGGACGACGAGCGCTCGCGCACCGCTGACGTCCGCGCAGACGAGGCCG
>NZ_JBNFNZ010000485.1:0-1763 GCF_057364525.1 Aeromicrobium sp. PFPM2_SD2 | reverse complement strand
CGCGCCACCAGTGGTCGGCCGCCGTCTCGACGCGGCGCACGGTGACGCCGCCGGACGCGGCGAGGCATCCCGTGGCGTCCAGCGCCGCGACCGTCTCGCGGTAGTGCTCGCTGGCCTCGAACGCGGCGAGCGTCGCCTCGTCGCGCCAGAACGTGACGACCTCGCGGTCGAGACCGTCGCCGACGGCGAAGACGAAGCCCTCGCAGCCGTCGGCGTCCTGGAACATGCGGCGCGCGCGGGTGCGGGCGAACCCGTCGTACACGGGCTCGGTGCCCGGGGCGAGCGTCGCTCGCCAGGTGCGCACGATCATGCCTCCGACTCCGCCTGGCGGGCCCGGTAGGCGGCGACGGCGTTGCGGTTGCTGCACGCGGTGCTGCAGAAGCGCCGGGAGCGGTTGCGCGACAGGTCCAGCACGACGCCGTCGCAGGTGTCGTCGGCGCAGACGCCGAGCCGGGACGTCTCGTCGGCGCGGACGACGTCGATCATCGCCATGGCCGTCTCCACGACGATGCGCGTCGCGAACGGGCGGTCGTCCTCGACCGCGTGCAGGTGCCAGTCGAGGTCGCCGTGGCGCACGAGCTGGGGGAGGGCGTGGTGCTCGCGCAGCATCGCGTTGACGAGCTCGACCGCCTCGTCGCGCGAGCTGGTCAGCAGGGTGCGCAGGGCGGGCCGGACGGCACGGACGGCCTCGAGCTCGGCGGCGTCGCGGGCCAGCGACCCGGTGTAGCCGTGGCCCTCGTAGAACCTGACCAGGTCGTCGACCGTCGTGAGGGTGTCGGGCTCCAGGGCGGAGTTGGCCAGCTCGACGGCGGCGCGCAGGGCGTCGTTCGTGTCATCGGCGAAAAGCACGTTGACACCTTACAAGGTACGGCCTACTGTCATCTGTCATGACCGCCATGGCTCATGACATCGCGTCGCGGCCCACGTCCCGGCTCGCGTCCGGCGTGGGCCTGGCGCTGCTCTCCGCGCTGTCGTTCGGCCTGTCCGGCCCGCTCGCGAAGAGCCTCATCGAGACCGGCTGGTCGGCGGGCTCGGCCGTGCTCGTCCGCGTCCTGGTGGCGGCCGGCGTGCTGCTCGTCCCGGCGCTGGTGGTGCTGCGCGGACGCTGGTCGGTGCTGCGCCGCCACGGCGCGACGATCGCCGCCTACGGCCTGGTGGCGGTGGCCGGCTGCCAGCTGGCGTACTTCCAGGCCGTCGCCCGCATGGAGGTGGGGCCGGCCCTGCTCATCGAGTTCATGTCGCCGGTCGCGGTCATCGGATGGCTGTGGGTGCGCCACGGGCAGCGCCCCGGACGGCTCACCGTCGTGGGCGCCCTCGTCGCGATCGCGGGGCTCGTGCTGGTCATCGACCTGCTGTCGGGTGCCGCCGTGGACGTCGTCGGGGTGCTCTGGGCGCTCGGCGCCATGACCGGCGCCGCCGTCTACTGGATCGTCTCGGCCGGCGACGACGGTGACCTGCCCGGCGTCGTCCTCGCCGCCGGCGGGCTGCTCGTCGGCGGGCTCGCCCTGCTCGTCGCCGGGCTCGTGGGCGTGCTGCACCTGGACGCGTCGGCGTCCGACGTCGTCCTGGCCGACACGTCCCTGCCGTGGTGGTTCGCGGTCGGCGCGCTCGGCGTGGTGACGGCGGCGCTCTCGTACGTGCTGGGCATCGCGGCGGTCCGCCGGCTCGGCTCCCGGCTGGCCTCGTTCGTCGGGCTGAGCGAGGCGCTCGCCGGCGTCGTCCTGGCCTGGCTGCTGCTGGGGGAGCAGCCGCGTGCCGTGCAG
>NZ_JBNFNZ010000484.1:0-1784 GCF_057364525.1 Aeromicrobium sp. PFPM2_SD2 | reverse complement strand
GCCCGGGTGACGCTCGCGCCGAACGTCTCGCTGCCCCGACCCGGCCGTGCGGACGTCGTGCGCGTCGTCACCACCGACGAGCTGCGGCGGGCGATGCACGAGCACGCGGCCGACGCCGACACGGTCGTCATGGCCGCCGCCCCCGCCGACTTCCGGCCCGCCGCCTTCGCCGACGCGAAGATCAAGAAGGTCCCCGGCGCCGGCCCCGCGCCGATCGAGCTGGTCGAGAACCCCGACGTCCTGGCCGAGCTCGTCGCCGCACGCACCAGCAAGCGCCCGGTGATCGTCGGGTTCGCCGCCGAGACCGGCGACGCGAACGGCACCGTCATGCAGCACGCGCAGGCCAAGCTCGAGCGCAAGGGCTGCGACCTGCTCGTCGTCAACGACGTCAGCAGCGACCGGGTCTTCGGCAAGGACGAGACCGAGGCCGTGGTGCTGGGCGCCGACGGCACGCAGGTGCCCGTGCCGCACGGACCCAAGTCCCGGCTCGCCCACGCGGTGTGGGACGCGGCGGCCCACCTGCTGGGATGAACGTGCCCTTGTGCGTGCCGGGTCTACCATCGGCACGTCCCCGAATCTCAGGAGCCAGCACATCGTGAGCCGTTTCTTCACGTCCGAGTCCGTCACCGAGGGCCACCCGGACAAGATCGCCGACCAGATCAGCGACAGCATCCTCGACGCCCTGCTGGCCGAGGACCCCGACAGCCGCGTGGCCGCCGAGACGTTCGTGACGACCGGCCTGGTGCTGGTCGGCGGCGAGGTGACCACCAAGACGTACGCCGACATCGCGCGCATCGCCCGCGACCGCGTGCTGGAGATCGGCTACGACTCCTCGACGAAGGGCTTCGACGGCGAGTCCTGCGCCGTGCAGGTGACGCTGGACGCCCAGTCGCCCGACATCGCCCAGGGCGTCGACCGCGCCGAGGAGGCGCGTCTCGGCTCGTCGGTCGACCCGCTCGACCTGCAGGGCGCCGGCGACCAGGGCCTCATGTTCGGCTTCGCCGTCGACGAGACCCCCGAGCTCATGCCGCTGCCGATCACCATCGCCCACCGCCTGGCCGAGCAGCTGACCGCAGTGCGCAAGGACGGCACGCTCCCGTACCTGCGCCCGGACGGCAAGACCCAGGTCACCATCGAGTACGGCGACGACGACAAGCCCAAGCGGGTCGAGGCCATCGTGCTGTCCACCCAGCACAAGGAGGGCGTCGACCTCGAGGCCCAGCTCGCCGTCGACATCAAGAAGCACGTCATCGACGCGGTGCTGGCCGACTACGACATCGACGCGTCCGACTACAAGCTGCACATCAATCCCACGGGCAAGTTCGTCATCGGCGGCCCCATGGGCGACGCGGGCCTGACCGGCCGCAAGATCATCGTCGACACCTACGGCGGCTACGCCCGTCACGGCGGCGGCGCGTTCTCGGGCAAGGACCCGAGCAAGGTCGACCGGTCCGCCGCGTACGCGATGCGCTGGGTGGCCAAGAACATCGTCGCCGCCGGCCTGGCCACCAAGGTCGAGGTGCAGGTCGCGTACGCCATCGGCGTCGCGCACCCGGTCGGCTTCTACGTCGACACCTTCGGCACCGAGACGGTCCCGGTCGACACGATCCGTGACGCGGTGCTCGAGGTCTTCGACCTGCGTCCGGCCGCGATCGTCCGCGACCTGGACCTCAAGCGTCCGATCTACGCGCAGACCGCCGCGTACGGCCACTTCGGCCGCGCCGGCCTGCCGTGGGAGGAGACCGGCCGCGCCGACGCGCTGCGCGCCGCCGCCGGCGTCTGAG
>NZ_JBNFNZ010000483.1:0-1787 GCF_057364525.1 Aeromicrobium sp. PFPM2_SD2 | reverse complement strand
GCAGCAGGTCGACCCGCCAGGGGGCGAGCGGTCGGCCCTCGGCGTGCTCCTGCGCGACGGTGGCGATCGTCGCGCGGATGAGGGCGGCGACCAGCGCCGTGGTGCCCAGGTCGGTGCAGACGTCCGCGACCCGCACCTCGACGGTCGGGTACGCGCGGGCCAGACGCGCGTCGAGGTAGATCATCGCCTCGTCGATCGCCGCGCCCGACGCCACGAGCCGCTTCACCGCGGCCCGGTACTGCTCGGCGTCGCCGAACGGCTCGGTGGGCCCGGCGCTCGGCCACGCGTCCCACACCTGGGCGCGCCACGACGCGTAGCCGGTGTCGACGCCCTCGTTGTAGGGCGAGTTGGTCGAGACGGCCTGGATGACCGGGAGCCAGGGGCGCAGCCGGTCGACGACTCCGACGGCCTCGTCCGGCCCGTCCACGTCGACGTGGACGTGCATGCCGCAGGCGACCGCCTGGCGTCCGAGCTCGCCGAAGCGGCCCATCATGCGCTGGTAGCGCGCCTTCGGGGTGACCTCGGAGTCCGGGTCGGGGAGCACGGGCGTCGGGGCGGCCATGATCGTGGCGCCGGCCTCGGACGCGACCTCGGCAGCGCGCCGCCGGCGTCCGCGCAGGTCGGCGACCACGTCGTCCAGGTCGGCCGAGGGGTCGCTGGCGATCTCCACCTGGGTCAGGAACAGCTCCTGCTCCAGCTCGTCGTCGCCGCGGCCCACCACGCGGTCCGACACGGCCTTGAGCCGCAGCGTCCCGGGGTCGACCAGCAGCAGCTCTTCCTCCACACCCACGCTGCGCACCGTCACGCAGCGATCGTGGTGCCCGGCCGTGGCGGCGGCAACTCGGGTTACGGCGTTCGGCGGTGAGGCAGCGTCCACGCGGGCGCCCCGGGTGGACGCCAGATCACCGCCACGCGCGAGCGGTGGACGCCAGGTCACCGCCGACGGGAGCGAGGGGCTAGATCCAGCGGGAGAACCACATGCGCGAGCGCCACTGGTCGTAGGAGATCAGCGCGTCGGTCCAGATCGGGTGGAAGTAGACGAACAGCACGACGACGGTGGCCAGGTACAGACCCAGGACGACGTGCAGCGCGAGCCGGGCCCGTCCGTGCAGCCGGCGGCGCAGCGCGTCGACGACCAGTGCGATCGCGATGATCGTGAACGGCAGGATCGCGACGGCGTAGAACAGGAAGATCGGCCGGTCGGTGCTGAGGAACCACGGCACCCACGTGGCCAGCAGCCCGAGAACGGGCACCGACCAGGTCCAGCGGCGGGTGCGCACCCAAGCCACCAGCGAGGCGACGAGGGCCAGCACCCCCGCCCACCACACGGCCGGGTTGCCGAGCACCAGCACCTCGCGCATGCAGGAGGAGTCGGCCGGGGCTCCGCACGTCGCGGCCGGCAGGTCGTTCTGCGCGTCGACCCCGACCGGACGCTCGAGCACGAGCCAGCCGAGCGGGTGCGACTGGTAGGGGTGCGTCTGCTCGGCCAGGTAGTCGCCGGTGTGGAAGTCGTAGGCCATGACGTGGAAGTGCCACAGCGAGCGCAGCGCGTTCCAGGCCTCGGCCCACCACGACCCCGGCTCCTGGCCGACGTACGAGCCCCAGGGTGCGGCGTCGCCGTAGCCGCGGCCGAAGCGCAGCTCGTACGCCTCGTGGTGCACCAGCCAGCCGGTCCAGCTCAGCAGGTAGACGACCAGCGCCAGCCCGACCAGCGTGACGAAGGCCGGGGCGCCCACGCGCAGCGTCGTCAGCAGCAGCCCCGGCCGCGGGCCGAGGGCGGGCCCGGC
>NZ_JBNFNZ010000482.1:0-1790 GCF_057364525.1 Aeromicrobium sp. PFPM2_SD2 | reverse complement strand
CGAGCGCGGCACCGTGCGGGCCCGCCACGTGCTGCGCTGCCTGGAGGCTTCACGGCGTCCCTGCCCGGGCTGCGCCGCACGTGGCTGCCGATGAACTCGGCGATGGTCGCGACCGAGCCGCTGCCGGACGCCGTCTGGGACGAGATCGGCTGGCGGGGCGCCGAGCTGGTCGGCGACGAGGCGCACGCCTACTGCTACGCCCAGCGCACCGCCGACGGTCGCATCGCCCTCGGCGGCCGGGGCGTCCCCTACCGCTTCGGATCGCGCACCGACGTCGACGGGCAGACCCAGGACTGGACGATCGAGTCGCTGCGCGGCATCCTGCACGACCTGTTCCCGGCGACCCGGGACGTGCCGGTCGCGCACGCGTGGTGCGGCGTGCTCGGGGTGCCGCGTGACTGGAGCGCGTCCGTCGGGCTCGACCCGGCCACCGGCATCGGCTGGGCGGGCGGCTACGTCGGCAGCGGGCTGACCACCACGCACCTGGCCGGACGCACGCTGGCCGACCTCGTGCTCGGGCGCGACACGGAGCTGACCCGGCTGCCCTGGACGAACCACCGCGTGCGGCGCTGGGAGCCCGAGCCGCTGCGCTGGCTCGGCGTCAAGGCGATGTACGGGCTCTACCGCGAGGCCGACCGGCGCGAGTCGAACGGCCTGGGGCGCACGAGCGCGCTGGCCCGTCTCGGCGACCGCATCACCGGACGCTGAGCCGGCTCACCACAGGGAGCGGACGACCAGCACCACCGCGGAGGCGGCGCTCACCGCGAGCACGAGCGCGCGGAAGCGAGCGGCCGGGACCCGGGGCCGCGCCCACTCGCCGAGCGCGGCGCCGAGCCCGAGCGTCGGCACCAGGAGCGTGCCGAGGACGAGCTGCTCGGTCGCAGCTGACCCCCCACTGCGAGCAGGGCGAGGGAGAGCCCGCTGCCGACGACGAAGTAGACGGCGAGCGTCGAGCGCACCTGGCGCGCGGGACGGTGCTGGTAGAGCAGCGCCATCGGCGGGCCGCCGATCGCGGACGTCGTCGCGGCGATCCCGCTCGTGAACCCGGCGATGCCGAGCGACGTCCGGGTGACCGGCACCGTGATCGCGCGGGCGGTCAGCGCCACGGCGAGCAGCACGGCCAGCCCCACGGCCACGCCCAGGTCGCGGGCGCTCACCGTCGCGACCACCCAGACCCCGACGACGGTGCCCACGAGCCGTCCGGGCAGCGCCCACCCAAGCCGTGCCAGTCGACGTCGCGGCGCTCGCGGGCCAGCGTGAACGCGGGCAGCACCATGCCCAGGACGAGCAGCGAGCCCGGCATGAGGTGGGGGGCCAGCAGCGTCACCACCGGCGCAGCGACGAGGCCGAGGCCCAGGCCGACGACGGACTGGACCACGGCGCCCAGGACGACCGAGCCGGCGATCGCGACGAGGATCCACACGGCGAGGTCGGGCACCGCGCCAGCGTCCCACGTGGTCGGCGGACGTCCGGGGGCGACCGTAGGCTCGAGCCATGACCGAGCCCGCTGATCCCCGCGCCGTCGAGCTGGCCTACCAGCTCATCGACCACGCCCGCGCCGGCGAGACCGACGCCGTCGCCGCGTTCCTGGACGCCGGGGCGCCGGTCGACCTGACCGACCCGCAGGGCAACACGCTGCTCATGCTCGCGGCCTACCACGGCAACGCCGAGACCGTCCGGCTGCTGGCCGAGCGCGGGGCCGACGTGAACCGGCTCAACGACCGCGGCCAGAGCCCGATCGCCGGCGCGGTGTTCAAGGGCGAGGACGAGGTCGTCGCGGTGCTGCGAGG
>NZ_JBNFNZ010000481.1:0-1790 GCF_057364525.1 Aeromicrobium sp. PFPM2_SD2 | reverse complement strand
CCAGCGGCGGCCAGCCGCTCCTCGGCACCGTCCGCCTCGAGCGCGACGATCGCCGACGGCGACGCCGGCAGGTCCAGCGCCTCACGCACCCGGTCGGCCAGGCCGGTGCAGTGCTGCTGCACCGCGTCCATGTCCAACGAGGCGAGCCACGGCATCGCCACGCCCGCGCCGACGAGGGTGAACCAGGCCGGGGACGTGTCGAGCCGCCGCGCGTCGTCGGCCAGCAGCGGCGGCAGCTGGTAGGTGTTGGCCCACGGACGCTCGGAGGCGTACCAGCTCGCCGACAGCGGCACGAGCGACTCCGCGGCGTCCGGGCGCACCGCCATCCAGGCGGCGCCGCGCGGCGAGACCAGCCACTTGTAGCTGCCCCCGACCACGACGTCCGCCCAGCCGACGTCCAGCCGCATCCAGCCCATGGCCTGCGTGACGTCCAGGACGACGCGGGTCGAGCGCCCGGCCAGGCTCTCCCGCAGCGTCGGGACGTCCAGCACGTACCCGTCCGCCGACTGCACCAGGCTCACGGTGACGACGTCGAACTCCCCCGCCCGGCGCTCCAGGTCGCCCGGTCCGAGCGCCGTCACCGTGACGCCGCGGTCGCCGTGGACGTGGAACGGGGCGCTCACGCTGGTGAACTCGCCGGTGAGCGTGGCGACGCGCGACCCGTCCGGGACGGCCGCGGCGACCAGCCCGATGAGGGCCGACACACTGCCGCCCATCGCGACCGTCGCGGCGGGCACCCCGGCCAGCGACGCGAACGCCTCGCGCGCGGCGGCGACCGGCACCTCGAAGTCCCGGGGCGTCATCTCGCCCAGCTCCCAGGCGCGCAGGGCGCCGCGCAGCACCTCGCCCTGACGGCGCGAGGCCAGTCCGTAGGTGGCCGAGTTCAGGTATCCGGGGGCGCCGTCGAAGGTCTCGCCGTAGATCTCTCGCACCTGCGGGACGCTACCGGCCGTCCAGCACCACCGGGAGGGCCACTCGCGTCCCCCTGGCCCCTTCCGCCTGCTCGGGAGCGGTGAGCAGGCAACCCTTCAGGCCCCTCATTCCGTTGCTGAGTCACCGCTCCGCGGAGGAGGCGGGTGAATCCACGGGTCTCGGTCCGCACCGGGGTGGCGTGCGCCACAATGCTCGGCATGGATGCTGACGTCGTCGTCGTGGGAGCCGGCCTGGCCGGCCTCGTCGCCACCGCCGAGCTGGTCGAGGCCGGACGCTCGGTCGTCCTGGTCGACCAGGAGGGCGAGCAGGGCCTCGGCGGTCAGGCCTGGTGGTCGTTCGGCGGGCTGTTCCTCGTCGACTCCCCCGAGCAGCGCCGCCTGCGCATCAAGGACTCCGTCGACCTCGCGCTGCAGGACTGGCTGGGCAGTGCCCAGTTCGACCGCGCCGAGGACGACCACGCCCGCCGCTGGGCCGAGGCCTACGTGCACTTCGCCGCCGGCGAGAAGCGTGCCTGGCTGCACGAGAAGGGCCACCGGCTCTTCCCCGTCGTCGGCTGGGCCGAGCGCGGCGGCGGCCTGGCCGGCGGGCACGGCAACTCCGTCCCCCGCTTCCACATCACCTGGGGCACCGGCCCGGGCATCGTCGAGCCGTTCGAGCGCGTCGTCCGCGACGGCGTCGCCCCGCGGCCTGGTCACCTTCGCCTTCCGTCACCGCGTCGACGAGCTCGTGGTCGAGGACGGCCGCGTCGCCGGCGTCCGCGGCGCCCGGCTCGCCCCCGACTCCTCGGCCCGGGCCTCGCCACGAACCGGGGACGTCTCGGCGACTTCGAGCTGCGTGCCCAGGCGGTCCGGTCCGTG
>NZ_JBNFNZ010000480.1:0-1798 GCF_057364525.1 Aeromicrobium sp. PFPM2_SD2 | reverse complement strand
CGCGTTCGCCGTCGTTGGCCCCGTGCCGCCCCGCGAGGCGCTGGCCCCGCACGCCGCAGCAGCTCGAGCGGCTGGCCGCCGCGGGCGTGGTCGACTCCGGCGGACGCGCGCTCGTCGTGGTGCTCGACACCAGCGAGCAGGTCATGACCGGCCGCTACCGGGGCACCTCGCCGGCGGTCCTGCCGGTGCCGGTCGCGCAGGTCGGCGACCTCGTCGAGGGCGGCCCGGCGTACGAGGTGATGTACCTGCTGCGCGCCGAGGACGAGGCGGTCGTCGCGCTGCGCGAGACGCTGGACGAGCTGGGCGACTCGCTCGTGGTCGTCGGCGGCGACGGCCTGTGGAACGTCCACGTCCACGTCGACGACGTCGGGGCGGCGATCGAGGCCGGCATCGTGGCCGGACGGCCGTACCGGGTCCGCGTCACCCACTTCGCCGACCAGCGCACGGCCCCGGTGGCCGAGCGCCGCGGGCGGATGGTGCTGGCCGCCACGACCGGCGACGGGCTCGGTGAGCTGGCCGAGGGCAGCGGGGCGGTCGTCCTGCCGTTCACCCGCGAGCAGCCGCCTCGACGTCGACCGCATGCGCAAGGCCCTGCTGGCCGGCGAGGCGGCCGAGGTCGTGGTGCTGCCCAACAACGTCCGCTACGTCTCGCTGTTCGAGGCCGCGGCGCGCGAGGCCCGCGAGGCCGGCGTGCGCGTGGCCGTGATCCCGACCCACGCCCAGGTGCAGGGGCTGGCGGCGCTCGCCGTGCACGACCCCGGACGTCCGTTCGACGACGACGTCGTGGCCATGTCGAGCGCGGCCGCGCACGTCCAGCACGGAGCGCTCACCATCGCCGCGGAGAGCGCGATGACGATGGCCGGCCCGTGCGAGCCCGGCGACGTCCTCGGCGTCGTGCAGGGCGACTTCGACCTGATCGGCTACGACCTGCTGCAGGTCGGCGCCAACGTCGTCGACCGGCTCCTGGCGCCGAGCGCGGAGCTGCTGACGCTCGTGCTCGGCTCCGGTGCCGACCAGCAGCTGGCCGACGCGCTGTGCCGCCACGTCCGGCTCACCCGGCCCGACGTCGACACGGTCGTCTACCGGGGCGGGCAGGAGCACTACCCGCTGTTCGTGAGCGTGGAGTGACGATGGGCATCACCCCCGCGTCCAAGCTGTCCGCCGCGGTCGGTGGCAAGGACGCCAAGAAGCTCGAGGCCGCGTTCGGCATGCAGACGGTGGCCGACCTGCTCGGGCACTACCCGCGCCGCTACGTCGACCTCGGCGACCGCACCCGCCTGTCCGACCTCGAGGTCGGCGAGCACACCACGGTCGTCGCCGAGGTGGTCAGCGCCAAGAACTACTCCTTCGGGCCCGGCGGCCGACGCACCCGCACCGAGGTGGTCATCACCGACGGCACCGGACGCCTGACCCTGACGTTCTTCCAGCAGCCGTACCTGCTCAAGCAGGTGCAGCCGGGGATGGTCGGCATGTTCTCGGGCGTCGTGGGGGAGTTTCGCGGCCAGCTGCAGCTCACCCACCCCATGCACAACCTGTTCGAGGAGGACTCGGCGGTCGAGCGCGGCATCATCCCGATCTACCCGGCGAGCGCGAAGATCTCGTCCTGGGCGATCGGCCGCACGGTGCGGCTGGTGCTCGACGTCGTCGAGGGCCTCGACGACCCGCTGCCGGCGGACGTCGCGCGGCCCGCGACCTGCCGACCTGCGCACGGCCTACGAGGGCGTCCACCGCCCGCGCGAGCGCGCGACTGGCAGGACGCCCAGGCGGCGCTTCCGCTTCGAGGAGGCGTTTCGTGCTG
>NZ_JBNFNZ010000479.1:0-1834 GCF_057364525.1 Aeromicrobium sp. PFPM2_SD2 | reverse complement strand
GCTGGCCCTCGGCGCCGCGGTGGTCGCCTGGCGCACGGGCCCGCCGCACCGCGGCGGCCCGCTGAGCGTCACAGGGAGCGCAGGATGTCCTCGACCCGCTCCTTGGCGTCGCCGAACAGCATCTGCGTGTTGTCGCGGAAGAACAGCGGGTTCTGCACGCCCGCGTAGCCGGCGGCCATCGAGCGCTTGAACACCACCACGTCGGACGCCTCCCAGACCCGCAGCACCGGCATGCCGGCGATCGGGCTGGACGGGTCCTCGGCCGCGGCCGGGTTCACCGTGTCGTTGGCGCCGATGACCAGCACGACGGACGTGTCGGCCAGATCGTCGTTGATCTCGTCCATCTCCAGGACGATGTCGTAGGGCACCTTCGCCTCGGCGAGCAGCACGTTCATGTGCCCGGGCAGGCGGCCGGCGACCGGGTGGATGCCGAAGCGGACGTCCACGCCGCGCTCGCGCAGCTTCCGGACGAGGTCGGCGACGGGGTACTGCGCCTGCGCGACGGCCATGCCGTAGCCGGGCGTGATGACCACCGAGCTCGCGTTCCGGAGCAGCTCGGCGACGTCCTCGGCGTCGACCTCGCGGTGGTCGCCGTAGTCCGTGTCACCGGCCGGGCCGGCCTCGATGCCGAAGCCGCCCGCGATGACCGACAGGAACGAGCGGTTCATCGCCTGGCACATGATGTAGCTCAGGTACGCGCCGGACGAGCCCACGAGCGCGCCGGTGACGATGAGCAGGTCGTTGTTGAGCAGGAAGCCCGACGCCGCCGCGGCCCAGCCCGAGTAGCTGTTGAGCATCGACACCACGACGGGCATGTCGCCGCCGCCGATGGACGCCACGAGGTGCCAGCCGAGCGCCAGCGCCAGCAGCGTCACGAGCACGAGCAGCCACAGGTGCGGGTCGGCCACGAACCAGATCGTCAGCAGCACGAACAGCACGAGCGCGCCGAGGTTGAGGTAGTTCTTGCCCGGGAGCATGAGCGGGCTGGACTTCATCCGCCCCGACAGCTTGAGGAACGCCACGATCGAGCCGGTGAAGGTGACCGCACCGATGAAGACCCCGATGAACACCTCGGCGTCGTGGACGCCCGCCAGGTCGCCCAGGGCGCCGTGGCGCTCGCGGTACTCCAGGTAGCCGTTCCAGCCGACGAGCACCGCGGCGAGGCCGACGAAGCTGTGCAGCAGCGCGATGAGCTCGGGCATCTGCGTCATCTCGACGATGCGCGCGCGCCACAGGCCGATCGCGGCGCCGGCGACGACGGCGAGCAGCAGCAGGACGACCGGCAGCACCTCGTCGAGGTCAGCCGAGACGTCGACGACGACCAGGAACGTGGCCACGAGGGCCAGCGTCATGCCGGCGATGCCGAACGAGAGGCCGCGCCGGGCCGTCTCGTGCTTGCTCAGGCCGGCGAGGCTGAGGATGAAGAGCAGGGCGGCGACGACGTACGCCGCGCCGGCGAGACTGAAGACGTCCACGGGCGGTCAGCCTTTCGAGAACATGCTGAGCATGCGTCGGGTCACGGCGAAGCCGCCGAAGACGTTGATGCTGGCCAGGAGCACGGCGACGAACGCGAGCGCGCGGATGAGGCCGTCGTCGTCGACCAGCTGCAGCATGGCGCCGACGACGATGATGCCGCTGATGGCGTTCGTGACGCTCATGAGCGGCGTGTGCAGCGCGTGGTGCACCTTGCCGATGACGTAGTAGCCGATGACCACCGCCAGCATGAGCACGGTGAAGTGCTGCGGCAGCGGGTCGGGCGCGCGCGCGACGAACAGAGTGCGACCAGGCCGCAATCGCCAGTCCACGCTTCGTCGACGCCGGCATCGGCTCCTTC
>NZ_JBNFNZ010000478.1:0-1835 GCF_057364525.1 Aeromicrobium sp. PFPM2_SD2 | reverse complement strand
GCGAGCGCGGCGCGCTGCTGCTCACCGCGATCGGAGCGCGACGGCGAGCGCGCGCTGCGCGTCTGGGACCCGCAGGCCGCGACCCGCGCCGCCCTGGACGGCATCGACACCTTCGCGCCCCGACCCGGCCTGGTCCGCGACGGGACGCTTCGAGCCGTCGGCCGCCACCATGGACGTCGACCACGTCGACGGGCACACCGGCGCCGAGCCGGTCGGTGGCACCGTGCACGTGCGGGTGCAGGGCCACGACCTGGCGCTGGTGGCCCTGGCCCAGGCGGACGGGCGCCAGCTGGTGGTGGTCGCCGACGCGACCAACGGCACGACGACCCGCCAGTTCCGCTTCGTGAAGCTGGACCCGGCTTCCGACGGCAGCGTCGTGGTCGACCTGAACCGGGCCTACCTGCCGCCGTGCACGTTCACCGACCACTACCTGTGCCCCATGCCGCCGGCGCAGAACCGGCTGGCGTTCGCGGTCGAGGCCGGCGAGACCCACCCGCGTCCGCGCGGCTAGTCAGTCCCGCGGAGCCGGGGCGTCGCGGCACAGCCGCTGGTGGGAGTCGAACGCCGCGCGGTCCACGCGTCCGGCGTCGATGCCGCTGAGCAGCGCGATCTGGAAGCCGCGCCACAGCGACAGCACCTGGCCCGCGGTGCGGCGCGCGGTGTCGGGGTCGAAGCCGTCGCCCGCGATCGACGCGGTGAGGTCGTCGAGCCACTGCATCCCGACCTCGTCCAGGAACGCCTGGTAGGACGCGGGGTCGAAGGCGGCCAGGCCGAACACCTGGAAGAACAGCCGGTGGAAGGCCAGGTTCTCGGGCGCCGCGAGCGTCAGCCACGCCGTGTCGAGCCGGTCGCACAGCGGCAGGGACGCGTCGGCCACGACCTGCGGGACGGCCATGACCTTGGGGAAGCGCTTGGTCGACTCCTGCAGCGCCGTCACGATCAGCTCGTCGCGCGACCCGAAGTAGTACAGCAGCATCCGGTTGTTCGAGCCCGTGCTCTGGCTCAGCCCGCGCAGGGTCAGGCCGTCGATGCCGTGCTCCACGACGTGGTCGATGATCCGCTCGAGCAGCTCGGAGCGGCGGTCCGGGGCGTCGGTCATGCGTCCTCTCCGTGGACGGGGTGCGGGTCGTCGCGCAGCGGGCGGCCGGACGCACCGCTGCGCGCGGCGACCACCTCGGCGTAGATCGACACGGCGGTGTCGAACGGCGTGGTGGCGCCCAGGCGGAGCCCCACCGGGGAGTGCAGCCGGGCCAGCGCGGCGTCGTCGACCACGAGCTCGCGCAGGGCGGCGAGGCGTCGCTCGTGCGTGCGCCGCGACCCCATCGCCCCGACGAACCCGGCCGGTCCGGCCAGGGCCGCGGCCAGGAAGGGAGCGTCGACGCGCTCGTCGTGGGCGAGCAGCACGGCGACGCCCCGGGCGTCGAGCCCGGCCTCGGCGACGTGCTCCTGCGGCCAGGCGCACACGACCTCGGCGGCGTCGGGGAAGCGGTCCTTGGTCGCGAAGACCGGGCGCGGGTCCGACGACCGTCACGCGGTACCCGGCGCGGCCGCCAGCGTGCACAGCGCGGCCGCCTCCTGCGTGGCCCCGGCGACGAGCATCCGCGGCGCGGCCGGCCGGTGCTCGACGAGCACGACCTCGTCGCCGTTGCGCAGCTCGAGGCGGGCGTCGAGACCCGCGGCGGCCCGGCACAGCGGCTCGGTGGCGGCCGGGTCGAGCAGCTGGACGAGCACCTGGACGCGTCCGCCGCAGGTCACGGCCGAGCCAGCCCGCCGTCGCCGTCGTAGGCGTCCAGGCCGGCGTCCCCCGACCCCGTCGAGCAGCTCGCGGCAGCGGT
>NZ_JBNFNZ010000477.1:0-1850 GCF_057364525.1 Aeromicrobium sp. PFPM2_SD2 | reverse complement strand
TGGCCGAGCGCAACGGGGCCCGGCTGCTGCAGTGTCGGCGACGTCGAGGTGGTGACCGTGCGCGTGCGCCGGGTGACCCGCACCGGGTGGGGCCAGCGAGTCGGGTTCGAGTCCGACGCGCGCGCCGCCCCGGTCGACTACGTGGTGCCCGGCCGGTGACGCGCTCAGCGTCCGATGCCGGCGATCTCCTCGGCCGTCAGCGGCACCCAGGGAGAGGCGTCCGGGTTCGTCTCGGCCACCTCGGGGTGGTCGCCCTCGGTCCACCACTTCGCGCGGTACGGCACGCCGTCCACGACGACCCGGGCGCCCTTGCGGTACACGCCGGTGCGCGACCACTCCGGGTACGTGCCGGCCGCCACCGTGGGCCGCGGAGTCGGCCGGTCCCCGGGCAGCACCGGGCCGAGCAGCTGCCACGGCGTCTGGTCGGCGGTCGCCACCGGGTCGTCCGGGACGTCGCCGCTGGTCCACCACTTGGCCTCGTACACCTGCCGGCGCCAGACGACCTTGGTGCCCTCCGGGTAGGAGGCGTCCGCGTCCCAGATGCGGTAGGGGCTCGTGGCCGGGTCGTCGGTGACCTCGGCCGACGGGGTGGGGGACGCGGTGGTGCGCGGCGCGCTCGGCGTCGTCCGCGCACCCGTCACGGCGCCCGCGGCCAGCACGTCGGCGAAGGTCTCGCCGCCCTGCGGCACGCCGCTGCAGGCGTCGGAGACGACCTTCGGGTCCGGGTAGTTGACGCCGCACGCCCGGTCGCGGTTCAACGACCACAGCGACACGCGGCCCACGCCCAGCTCCTCGCCGAGGGCGGCGAGCTCACGGGCGTCGTCGATCGTCACCACGTCGGCGGGCACGTCGTTCTGGCCGGCCATCGGGGTCATGCCGATGCGCTCCCACAGCTCGGCGTCGGACAGATCCGCGCCGGCGGCCTCGTACGCCGGACCGAGCTGGTCGTGGACGGCCTCGAGGGTGCGGCGCGTCGCGTCGGTCATCGACTCGTCCGGCTCGCGGCTCTCGCCGTAGTTCATCGTCATCGCGTTGACGCCGGTCAGGTCGACGCCGGCGGCGACGGTGTCCTCCACCAGCGCCAGCCCGTCCTCGGTCAGCCCCTGGGTGGCGGCGGGCAGGGTGAGCCACACGTCGAGCGGCTCGTCCTCGGCCGCGCGCTCCTTCTGCAGCACCTGCAGCACGGACGCGCGACGCGTGGCCGCCTCACGGTTCGTCAGGTCGTCGTCCTCGACGTCCAGGTCGATGGTGCGCAGGTCGTACCGCTCGACCACGGAGCGGTACGCGGCCAGCAGCGCCTTGGGGTCGGTGCAGGCCGTGGCGAGCTCGTCGTTGGCCAGGCCGCCGAACGAGACGGTCACGTCGCCGCCACGCTCGCGCAGCAGCGCGACCCGGCGGTCCAGGTCGAGCTCGGCGGCGGCACCGTCCAGGTCGTGGAAGCCGCCCCAGGTCGGGGTGCAGGGCTCGTCGTGGTCGGCGACGACGAACGACAGCACGACGTCCTTCTGCGCGTCCGTGGACGGGGACTCGAAGGCGTACCGGGGGGGTGGCGGTGACGTCGACGTAGCCCGAGAAGGTGGACGGCGTCCGCTCCTCGGGGCCGCCGAACGCCCGGATCTCGTCCTGCCAGCGCACGGCCCCCACCGCGCCGGCGGCGACGACGCCGACGACCACCAGGGCGATCACGACGCGGGCCCAGGACAGGCGATGACCCTCGGGGATCATGCGGGCACCTCGTCACGGCCGGTGTCGCGGCCGGCTCCGGCGTCCGCGTCGAGGGAGCCGTCGGCCGGGATCGTCGTCCTCGGCCACGGGGGACGCCGCAGCGACCGACGCGGTGGCCGCCGTCG
>NZ_JBNFNZ010000476.1:0-1851 GCF_057364525.1 Aeromicrobium sp. PFPM2_SD2 | reverse complement strand
CGACCCCCCGACCCCCGACCGCCCGACCCGGCCGCCGGCGACCACCCCGGTCCGCCCCCGCAGCCCGGAGCTGAGCACTCGACCCCTCGGGCAGGCGCCGCCGGCGAGCGCATGACGCTGTCGGGCCGCCTGCCGACCGCGGACGACAACGCCGTGCTGCAGGTGCAGACCAAGGACGGCGACGGCGGCTGGACCGACTTCCCGGTGACCGTGCAGGTCAGCGACGGGCGGGGCACGTTCCAGACGCAGATCTACACGACGCGCACCGGGCAGCGGCAGATCCGCCTGCTCGACCGCGACTCGGGCACGGCGACCCCGCCGGCTACCGTCACGGTCGGCTGAGCCGGCTCAGATCACCTGGTGCAGCCAGCGCACCGGCGCGCCGTCGCCGGCGTGCCGGAACGGCTCGAGCTCGGCGTCCCAGCGCGCGCCCAGCACGGCCTCGAGGCCTGGTCCATCGTGACGTCGCCCCGGGCGGCCTTGACCATGAACGCGCGGATGCGGTCCTCGGGGATGAGCACGTCGCCGTGCAGCCCGGTGAGGGCGTGGAAGAGCCCGAGCGACGGCGTGTAGGAGTAGCGGGCGCCTCGGTGGACGCGGTCGGCTCCTCGGTGACCTCGAAGCGGATGCGCTCCCAGCCGCGCAGGGCGGAGGCCAGGGCGGCGGCGGTGCCGGCGGGAGCCTGCCAGGAGAGCTCGGCGCGGTAGCTGCCCGGCTCGGCGGGCTGGTCGACCCAGTCCCAGTCGGTGGGCGCGCCAAGGACGCCGGCCGCTGCCCACTCCACGTGGGGACAGAGCGCGGACGGCGCTGAGTGCACGAACAGGACGCCCCGGGTCGGGGCGCTCGTACGGCTCGACTTCATCGGTGCCTCCCTGGATGCGTCTTCCCCAACGACCCGGCGGGTGGCACTGACCCGGCCATTGTGCCCGACCCGCCCACGCCCTGCCAAGACGCTGTCCGCGGACGCCGGGCGCCGCCCACCCGCCCCGCCGGGAGGGCTACCGTGGTGCCGCCGGGTGGAGGGCCCGAGCACGACAGGAGGGGGACCGTGGAGCACAACCCACGTCACCGGCGGGTCACCCGCACCCCCGACGGTGCCGCGCTCATGACCCACCTCGCCGAGGCGATCTACTCCGACCTCGACCTGCAGGGCGTCCTGCAGCGGGTGACGGAGGCCGGCACACGCCTGTCCGGCGCCGCCTTCGGCGCCTTCCGCTACGTCGACCTGGACGAGCTCGGCCAGCGCGCACGCTGCACGTGGTCGTCGGCGACGCGCCCGCGGCGCTGGAGGCCGACCCCTCGCTGCTGGCCGGGCTGCTCGAGCCGGCGCTCCAGACCGGCGGCGTGGTGCACGCGAGCGACCTCGCCTCCGACACCCGGTTCGGCACCGCCGGCGTCTCGACGCCGCTGCGCAGCTACCTCGCCGGCCCGGTGCGTGGACGCGACGGCGACGTGGTCGGGGCGCTGCTGCTCGGCCATCCCGAGCCCGACGCCTTCGACGACACGAGCGAGGAGCTCGTCGCGACCGTCGTGGCCCACGCCGCCGTCGCCCTCGACAACGCCCGTCTGTTCAGCGCCGAGAAGCAGGCGCGCCGGCGGGCCGAGCAGGGGGCCAACCGCCTGGCGCTGCTGCAGGAGGTGACGTCGTGGCTGGCCGACGTCCGCAGCACCGCGACGCCATGGACGCGCTGCGCGACTCCCTGCTGCGCCGCACCGGGGCGCTCCGGGTCGCCCTGTTCGTCCCGGACGACGACGGGTTCAGCACCGTGCAGGGCGCCACTCCCCGCCGGACCCGGCCGGTCGTCGATGCTGCCCCGCTCGCTGGCGACGCCGGTGGCCGACGCGTTCCGG
>NZ_JBNFNZ010000475.1:0-1857 GCF_057364525.1 Aeromicrobium sp. PFPM2_SD2 | reverse complement strand
GAGCTCGAGCGCACCCGCGCCTGAGCCCGCGCCGCGCGGCTCAGCGGACGCCGAGGTCGGCGAGTGCCGCCGCGACCTCGTCGCCCAGCGCGGGCGCGAGCCGCAGCGTGTACGTGCGGGTGAAGTGGTGCGAGTCGCGGAAGCGCAGCACCCCGTCGCCCACCACCGCGCACGGCGGTCCGTCCGCGCCGCACACCTCGTCCTCGACCGACACCAGCCGGGCGCGGCCGACCTCCTCGACGACGCGCTCGGCCGACACGGTCGGGAAGCGCAGCTCGGGGTCGTCGTACTCGTCCTGGGTGATGTCGCAGTCGTGGGAGTCGTCGCCGTGCGCCAGGACGCACGCGGGCACGTCCTCGTCCGAGCGCGGGCCCGCGTCCAGCAGCACCGTGGCGATGCCGGCGTCGGCCAGCTCGCGGTAGGCGTCGACCAGGCCCTCGACCATGAGGTCGTGCTGCTCGTCGCCGTCGATGTCGCGCCCGGCCTTGGGCACCCGCAGCTTGTACAGCTCGGTGAACACGGCGTCGGGGGCGAGCGCGACCAGGGCCCGGCGGACGCGGGTGTTCCACTCCTCGCAGGAGCGGTTGACGGGGTCGTCGTCGCTGGCGAGGCGGGCCGCGGTGAACGCGCACGCGGACTTGGTGATGGAGGTGACGCGCCAGCCGCGCTCGCGGCCGAGCGCGTCGAACGCCGAGACCCACTGCTCGGTCTTGGAGTCGCCGACCAGGGCGACGTGGACGCGGCCACGGGGGTCGCCGAGCTCGCAGGCCAGCACCTCCGAGCGTCCCTTGCGCTGGTGGCAGCGCTGCCCCGCGGCGTACCGGACCTGGTCCTTCGTCGCCTGCGCCGGGTTCGGCGTCAGCGTCGAGGACGAGCCGTCCGAGGGCAGGGCCGGCCGATCCGGCTCGGTCGGCGACGGGGACGAGCAGGCGGCGAGCACGAGGGCCGTCAGCAGGGCGGCCGCGAGCAGGGGGAGTCGGCGCACGACGTCCTCAGGCCCGCGCGGCCCGGCGCACGTGGGCGACGAAGTCGAGCGCGTCGCGGTTCCAGTTGTGGTGCTCCAGCACGTACGCGTGCCCGGCGGACGCCATCGCGTGGCGTCGCTCGTCGTCGTCCAGCAGCGCGGTGATCGCCGCGGCCGCGGCGGCCGGGTCCTCGAACGGGACGAGCACGCCGCCGGCCGAGTCCTCGACCAGGGCCTGCGCGGTCGGCAGGGGCGTGGTCACGACCGGCACGCCGTGGGCCAGGTACTCCATGAGCTTGGTCAGGCGGCTGAAGCGGTAGTTGGGCTCGTCGCGGACGAACGAGACGCCGACCGCCGCGCCCTCGATCGCGCGCATGGCCACGTCGTTGGGGGTGAAGCCGTGCCAGGTCAGCGCCCCGTCGGCCTGCGCCTGCTCCAGCAGCACGTCGGTGCCGTCGTGGGCCGGACCGTAGACGTCCACCGTCGCGGTGCCGCGCAGCAGCCGGGCGGTCGCCACGAGCATGTCGACGCCGCGCGAGCGGGTCACCGAGCCCAGGTAGACGACGCGGCGCGACGCCGGCGGCGACACCTGCTCGGGCACACGGGTGCTGTTGGGCACGACCGGGTGCACGTCGTGGAACAGCGGCACGTAGCCGTCCTCGGCCAGCAGGATCGTGAAGCGGCGCTCGGCCCAGTCCTGCGCGGCCTTCGCCGCGGCGCGGACGACCGGGCGGAGCGGCCGCGGGATCCAGTCGCGCGACTCGACGGCACCCGGGAAGTCCTCGTGGACGTCCCAGATCACCGGGGTGTCGCCGGTGGTGCCGGCGGCGGCGAGCAGCAGCTCGGGGTCGTGCAGCAGGACGACGTCGTGCGCGGGCGCCAGGCGGCGCAGG
>NZ_JBNFNZ010000474.1:0-1865 GCF_057364525.1 Aeromicrobium sp. PFPM2_SD2 | reverse complement strand
GGCGCGGGCCGCGGCGAGCACCTGCGCGCGCGGCGTGGCGGCGCTCGCGTGGGCGGCCTCGACGGCGTCGGCCAGCTCGTCGTAGGCGTCCACGAGCAGGCGGGTCAGCAGCTCGTCGCGGCTGTCGACGTAGCGGTAGACCGCCGACGAGACCACGCCCAGGTCGCGGGCCACCGCGCGCAGCGACAGGGCGGCGGCGCCGTAGGTCGCCAGGTGCTCGCGGCCGATCTCCAGGATGCGCTGCTCGGTACGGGCTCGGGCCTCGGCGCGGGTGGGCATGCCCCATGGTGACATACCGAGAGCACCGCTCTTGCTTTCTTAAGGGTGGCGGTCCATGCTGATTTCGAGAGCACCGCTCTCCGAACGAGAGGGATCATCATGGACGCAGTCGCGTACCGGCCGCCGGGCCGGGTCTCCACCCGCTTCAACCGCCTCGTCGGCTGGCTCGCCGACCGAGGCGTCAGCCTCGTGGGCGCCCGGACGCTCGAGGTCGTCGGCCGCACCAGCGGCCGGCCGCGGACCACGCCGGTCAACCCCCTGCGGCTCGACGGACGCACCTACGTCCTGGGCGCACGGGGCCACACGCACTGGACGCGCAACCTTCGCGCCGCCGGCACCTGCACCCTGCGCCGAGGCCGCTCGGTCGTCGCCTACCGGGCCACCGAGCTGGCCGACGCCGACAAGATCCCCGTGCTGCGCGAGTACCTGCGCAAGTGGGAGTGGGAGGTCGGCGCGATCATGCCGGTCAGCATCTCCAAGTCCTCCACGGACGCCGAGCTGCTCGCCGCCGCCCCGGCGCTTCCCGTGTTCGAGCTCCACCGCGCCTGACGCACGCCCGGTCCCTGAGCCTGCGACGGGACTCCTCTCGACCGGCTCGAGGAGCGGCCGGGCCTAGTCCTGGCGGACGAGCAGGTCGCGGGTGATGCCCCCGACCGCCCGGACCCCGGTGAGCGCCATGGTCAGGTCGAGCTCGGCGAGCACGCCGGTGACGACGTCCTCGACGCCGCGCTGGCCGTCGACGGCCAGTCCGTACACGTGCGGGCGTCCGAGCAGCACCGACGACGCGCCGAGGGCGAGGGCGGTGAACACGTCCGCCCCGGTCCGGACGCCGCTGTCGAGCAGCAGCGTCGGCTCGGGTCCCACCGCCTCGCGGATCGCCACGAGCGCGTCGAGCGACGCGACGGCGTTGTCGACCTGACGGCCGCCGTGGTTCGACACGACGATCGCGTCGACGCCCAGGTCGAGCGCCCGGCGCGCGTCGTCCGGGTGCAGGATCCCCTTCAGCACGATGGGCAGCCGGGTGCGCGAGCGCAGCGTCGCCAGGTGGTCCCACGACAGGCCGGGGTTCGTGTAGATGTCGGTGAACGTCTCCGCGGCCAGCCGCGGGCGCGGGGACGTCAGGTTCGACCAGAACCGCCGGGGTGCTGGCGCGACAGCGACAGCAGGGTGCGGATCGCCCCGAGCGTCACCTTCGGCTTCTCTCCGGTCGCCGGGGCCGCCGCCCGCTCGTCGACGATGGCGTTGAAGCGCGGGTCGGAGGTGTACTGGGCGATGCCGATGCCCTGGACGAACGGCAGGGAACCGAGGTCGAGGTCCTGCGGACGCCAGCCGAGCACGGTGGTGTCGAGCGTGACCACGAGCGCCTCGGCGCCGGTGGCCTCGGCCCGCTGCACGAGGCTGTCGACCAGGCCCTCGTCCTTGCTCCAGTAGAGCTGGAACCAGTGCTCGGTGCCGGCCATGGCCCGGGCGCTGTCCTCCATCGGGCTGCTGCCCTGGTTGGAGAACACGTAGCGGACGCCGGTCGCGGCGGCCGCGCGGGCGATCGTCACGTCCGCGTCGCGGGCGATTGAGCCCCGGCCGCGCCG
>NZ_JBNFNZ010000473.1:0-1868 GCF_057364525.1 Aeromicrobium sp. PFPM2_SD2 | reverse complement strand
CCGCGGCCGTGGGCGTCCTGGAGGACCGCGGCTGGCCGCTGCGTGCGGGTACCGGTCGTCGGACGACCTGGCGGACGCTGTGGCACGGAGGGACGTGGAGGCTGCCGGTGCTGCGCGCTGACCGCCCCGCGCCGACGCGCGGCGAGCTGCTCACCCCGTGGGTGCAGACCGCCGTGCTGCTCGTCGCGCTCGCCGCCCTGCTCAGCGGCTTCCAGCTGGTCGTGGAGGGCTGGGGCTGGTGGTGGACGTCCGTCGGCGTCATGACCGCCAGCCTGCTCGGCTGCGCCGTCGCGCGGGCGGTCCGGCTGCCGCCGGCCGTCGTCGGGGTGGTGGTCTGGTTCGTGGTGGTGGCCGCGACGTTCGCCCCGTCCACGACGATCGCCGGCCTCGTCCCCACGCCGTCGACGGTGCCCGCGCTGCTGGACGTCGGCCGTCAGGCCGGCCGGGTCGTCGTCGAGGAGGTCGCGCCGGTCGACCCGGTCGCGCCGATCTCGTTCGTGCTGGCCGCCGCCTTCGGGCTGCTGGCGATCGTGCTGGACGCGCTCCTGGTGACCCTGGCCTCGGCCGTCGGCGTGGGCGTCGTCTGGGTCGGCATGTACGTGTGCCCCGCGCTCATCGTCGGCCGCGAGCCGTCGCTGACGGTGTTCGTCCTCGTCGCGGCCCTGTGGCTGCTGCTCCTGCGGCTCGAGGATGTCGCGTCCGTGCGCGGCGCGCCGCTCGGCGTCCACCGCGTGCCCGCGACGGCGATCGCGGTCGGGGCGGCTGGCGCTGAGCGTGCTGCTGCCGACGGCGCTGCCCCGGGTGGCCACGCTCGCGTCGGACTGGGGCGGCACCCCGCCGGAGGTCTTCTCGCGCGGCGTGAACCCGATGCTCGAGCTCGGCTCGAACCTGCGCCGCGGCGCCACCGTGACGTCCCTGGAGTACACGACCACCGCCGACCAGGCGCTGTACCTGCGGGTGGCGACGCTGCGCGACTTCGACGGCACCACGTGGGAGCCGTCGGGCCCGGCGCGGTTCGGCGACGACGAGCGGCCCGACGACGACGCCGACGAGCGCGACGACGTCGAGGCGGTCCGCACGTCGGTGCGCATCCGCGAGCTCGACTCCTCGCGCCTGCCGGTGCCGTACCCGGTCCAGTCCGTGCAGGGGCTCGAGGGCACCTGGCGCCTGGACGAGCAGGGGCTCACGCTCTCCTCGCGCAGCGCCACGACCGACGGGCAGTCCTACGTCGTGCGGTCCGTGCCGCGCACCCCCACCGAGGACGAGGTGCGCTCGGCCGGACGTCCCGACGGCCTCGGCGTGCGCCCCTACCTCGAGCTGCCGGCCATGCCGGAGGTCATCGAGTCCACGGCCCGCCGGGTCACGGCCGGGGCCGGCTCGGACTACGACCGGGCGATGGCGCTGCAGTCCTACTTCCGCGACGGCTCGTTCGAGTACTCCGAGACCGCTCCGGTCGAGGACGGCTACGACGGCAACGGGGTGGAGGTCATCGCCGAGTTCCTCGAGGCGCGGTCCGGCTACTGCGTGCACTTCGCCTCGTCGATGGCGGTCATGGCCCGCTCGCTCGGCATCCCGTCGAGGGTCGTCGTCGGGTTCGCGCCCGGCGAGCGCATCGGCACCGAGGACGGCCTCGCCGTGTACGCCAACACGTCCGACACCCTGCACGCCTGGCCCGAGCTGTACTTCGACGACGTCGGCTGGGTGGGCTTCGACCCGACGCCGGGCATCGGCTCCGCCACCGACCTCGCCGAGGAGGAGACGACCGAGACCGGGCCGGACGCGACGGCCACCCCCCACCCCGACGACGCCCGACCGAGACGCCGGGCCCGCGCCGCCGACCGAGGCCGACCGGACCCAGGGCACGGACG
>NZ_JBNFNZ010000472.1:0-1871 GCF_057364525.1 Aeromicrobium sp. PFPM2_SD2 | reverse complement strand
GGCCGCGCGGGCCGCCCGGGCGGTGGCGACGAGGTCGGGCGACGCGCCGGACTGCGACAGCGCGACCTGCACCGTGCGCGGGAAGCGGGTGCCCCGCTCGAAGACCGTCACCAGGCTCGGCGTCGCATGCACGGCCGGCACGCCCAGCTCGGTCGCGGTGAGGTACTGCCCGTAGAGGGCGGCGTGGTCGCTGGAGCCCCGGGCCACGAGGTGCAGGAGCTCGGGGTCGGTCTCGCGCAGCAGCGTCGCGGCGGCGTCGACCGCCGCGCGTCCCTCGCGCGCCAGCCGGCGCCAGACGTCCGGCTGCTCGGCGATCTCGGCGCGCATGTGGGCGCCGGGCCGGGTCATTGCGCCAGGCCCGTGATCATCGCGACGAGGTCGTTCTTGTCCACCTCGTCGATGCGCCGGGTGCCCACCTGCGTGCCGCGGCGCAGCACCGTCACGCGGTCGGCGACGCGGAAGACCTGCTCTAGGTTGTGCGACACGATCAGCACCGCGGCGCCCCGGGCCTTGAGCCGCAGGATGGTCTCCTCCACCTTCGCCGTCTCGGCCACGCCGAGCGCCGCGGTCGGCTCGTCCATGAGCACGAGCCCGCGGGCCCAGTGCGTCGCCCGGGCGATGGCGATGCCCTGGCGCTGGCCGCCGGACAGGTCGCTGAGCGTGGCGTGCGGGGACGGGATGCGGACGTCGAGCTCGGTGACGAGGTCCTGCGTCTCGCGGGCCATGCGCGCCCGGTCGAGCGTGCGGAACGGGCCCCTCGTGAGCTCGCGGCCCAGGAAGAGGTTCATGTAGACCGGCTGCTGGTCGACGAGGGCGAGGTCCTGGTAGACGACCTCGACGCCGTGCGAGCGGGCGTCCGAGGCGTCGCGGAACGAGACCGGCTCGCCGTGGAGCCGGATCTCGCCGTCCGTCGGCTGGTACAGCCCCGAGATGATCTTGACGAGCGTCGACTTGCCGGCGCCGTTGTCGCCGACGAGGGCGACGATCTCACCGGGCGCAATGTCCAGGTCGAAGCGCTGGATCGCCGTCACGGCGCCGAACTGCTTGTGGATGCCCCTCAGCTCCAGGGCGGACTCGGTGGTCATCGTGCTCCCTCCAGCCCGCGCAGGGCGTCGTCGACGGTCAGCACCGGTGCCCCGTTCGCGGCCCAGGCGCGGTGGGCGGTCGGCGTGGACCCCACGCCGGAGACGCCCACGGTGAGGCTGCGGCTGACGAACACCTGCGGGCGGAAGCCGAACAGGACCGTGTCGCCCGGCGACACCGTCACCGACGGCGACTCGATCACCGCGTAGTAGTCGATGGCCTCCGGCGCCGGCATCTCGATCGCCAGCTCGGTGGCGTCGTCCAGGCCGCCGCCACGCGGCACGACCAGGACGGTCTCGGGCAGCGGGCCGAGCACGGGGTCGGCGTACAGCCCGCCGCCGAACACGAACGCGTCCCCGCCGTGCAGGTGCGAGACCTCGCTGACGTAGACCAGGGCGGGCTCCTCGGCCAGGTCCTGCACGGCGTGCAGCGGCGTCGTGCCGGTGAGGCCGTGGCCGGGCTCCACCTGCGTCGAGCCGGCGGCGGCGAGCGTCGCCAGCACGGCCGAGGACGTCGTGCCGGGCGTGTTCATCTGCACGTCGGTGCGGCCGGCGGCCTCCAGCGCCGTGCGGGCCGTCTCGACCGTGGCCAGGTTCGGCGTGGGCCGGACCTGCCCGGACTCGCGGTCGAACAGCAGCGTCGGGAAGGTCGTGACGCCGGCCAGCTCGACGCCGTCGAGGGCGTCCAGCTCGTCGGCGACGCGGACGACGTCGGCGGCGTCGAAGCCGCCCTCGTCGGCCGCGGTAGAACCGGTCGCCCGGCGCCGTCACGCGGGCCAGGACGCGCTG
>NZ_JBNFNZ010000471.1:0-1875 GCF_057364525.1 Aeromicrobium sp. PFPM2_SD2 | reverse complement strand
GCGCGCACGTACGCCGACCTGGTGACGCCGCGGGGCCTGCGCGAGATCGCCCGCTACGCCGACGGCATCGGCGCGGAGAAGAATGTCGTCCTGCCGCGCGACGCTGCCGGGGCCACCGGCCGCCCGAGCACCGGTCGTGCGCGACGCGCACCGGGTGGGCCTGGACGTCCACGTGTGGACGGTGCGGGCCGAGAACCAGTTCCTGCCGACGAACTTCCGGCGCGGCACCGACCCCAACGCCCACGGCGACGTGCGCGGGGAGCTGCTGGCGCTGCTGGACGCCGGCGTGGACGGGATCTTCTCGGACTTCCCGGACGAGGCGGTCGCCGCGCGCAAGGCGTGGCTGCGTGACCGGTACCGCCAGGCAGGCTGAGCCTCCCCCGACAGGCTCGGGGAGTGGTCGTTCCCCGAGCCTGTCGAAGGGACCTCGCGTTCACATACCGTGGGTATGTGATCCACAACGACTGGTCCGGGCAGCCCTTCCCGCACCCGCCCGGCCGCCGTCGCCTGGTCGGCGACGTGGAGCCGGGCCTGCGCGAGACGCCGCTGCAGAGCATCATGGCGCGCGGCGCCGGGCTCGGACCGATCTTCGGCATCCGGGCGTTCCGCCAGCAGTTCGTCATCGTCGCCGGCGCGGCCCTCGCCGCGGAGCTGTGCGACGAGCAGCGCTTCGCCAAGGCCCTCTCGCCGGCGCTGGAGCAGCTGCGAGAGCTCGGCGGCGCCGGCCTGTTCACGGCGCACAACGACGAGCCCGAGTGGCGCCTGGCCCACGACCTGCTGCGTCCGGCATTCTCGAAGCAGGCGATGGAGCGCTACCACCCGGTGATGGTGCAGACGTCCGACGAGCTGTTCGCTCGCTGGGACGCCGCCGAGCGTCCGGTGGACGTCTCGCGCGACATGACCAAGCTGACCCTGGAGACGCTGAGCCGCACGGCGTTCAGCCAGGACTTCGGGTCGTTCGCCAGCGACGAGCCGCACCCGTTCATCCCGGCCATGGTGGCCGCGCTCAAGGCGGCCCAGCGCAAGTCCGGGCTGGACGGGGTGCCGGGCGCGTCCGTGGTCCGTCGCCGCATCGACCGCCACAACGCACCGCACCTGGCCTACCTCGACGGCATGCTCGACGACGTCGTGCGCACCCGGCGGACGTCCGGCCACGACGGTGCCGACGACCTGCTGGGCCTCATGCTCGACACGGCGCACCCGCAGACCGGGGAGCGGCTGCCCGACGAGAACATCCGCCACCAGATCCTGACGTTCCTCATCGCCGGCCCCGAGACGACGTCCGGCGCCCTGTCGTTCGCGCTCTACTGCCTGTCACGCCACCCCGAGGTGGTCACCCGGGCACAGGCCGAGGTCGACGCCGTGCTGGGCGCCGACCCCGACGCCGCACCGACGTTCGCCCAGGTGCCGAAGCTGCGGTACGTCCGCCGGGTGCTCGACGAGGCGTTACGGCTCTGGCCGACCGCGCCCGCGTTCGCCCGCTCGCCGCACGAGACGACGACGCTCGGCGGACGCTGGCGCATGCGGCCGCAGGACTGGGCGCTCGTGCTGCTGCCGATGGTCCACCGGGATCCGCAGGTCTGGGGCGAGGACGCCGAGGAGTTCGACCCCGACCGCTTCCTGCCCGCGCGCAGCAAGGGCCGGCCGCCGCACGTGTACAAGCCGTTCGGCACGGGGGACCGGGCCTGCATCGGTCGCCAGTTCGCCCTGCACGAGGCCGTGCTGGTGCTCGCGCGCCTGCTGCACCGCTACGACGTCGCCGGCGACCCGGGCTACGAGCTGCGCATCGCCGAGCGGCTCACGATGATGCCGGTCGGGTTCGAGCTGAGCCTGCAGCGCCGGACCCCGGCCGCGGCGCCGTCCCCGGCGCCGGTG
>NZ_JBNFNZ010000470.1:0-1880 GCF_057364525.1 Aeromicrobium sp. PFPM2_SD2 | reverse complement strand
CCCCGTCGCCGGCACCTCACGGACGCGCAGCCGGATCGTCTCGCCCGCGGGGTCGGCGTAGTCGAGCGGCACCTCCACCCAGGCGCAGCGCGCGTCGTCCTCGCAGTCGCGCCACGTGGGCTCCTGGCCGTAGAACCGCTCCAGGCCGGCCGGCGCTGCTCCCCCGTCGGCTTCGGGGCGCTCGCGACCGGCTCGTCGCGGTCGATCGTCACCACGACCGCAGCGACGATCACGGCGACGACGGCAAGGGCCAGGAGCGGGATCAGGTAGGGGCGCAGACGGGTCACGAGGTCTCCCGGGGTCAGGCGGCGAGCGCGAGCATCATGCGCTCCAGGCACAGGAGCGGGGCCGCGTTGGCCGCCACCGACTCCCTGCACTCGAGGATGGCATCGACCCGTCGGAGGGTCGACTCCGCCGTCCCCAGGCTCGCCGCGGACCGCACGGCGTCGGCCACGTCGGCGTTCACGAGCGCCGACGCGTCGGTGACGGTGCCCAGCTGGACCGCCAGGACGTCGCGCTGGAAGGACAGCAGGTCGAGCAGCATGCCGTCGATCGCGTCGCGCGACAGCCGCGTGCGGCGGCGCTTCTGCTCCTTCTCCAGCGCCGACAGCGCCCCGGCGTAGCCGGAGGGACGCTTGCCGCGCTCCTCGACGCCCCAGCCGGCCCGCAGGTCGGCCAGCTCCTTGGCGTCGGCGGTGTCGGCCAGCTCCTTGGCGTGGTCGGCGGCCAGGTCGCGCAGGAAGTTCAGCTTCTGGAACGCGGCTCCCAGCCGGCAGGCGCCGGGGGCCAGCTCCGCGTAGGCCGCGTCGGGGTCCGGGCACTCCCGCAGGAACGCGCGCAGGCACATGAGCCCGACGACCTCCGCCGAGCCGTGCACGTACGCGTCGAGGCTCGCCTGGTCGTGCTCCAGCACGTCCAGGTCGGTGCGCATGGACGCGAAGAACGGCGTGACCAGCGCGGGCTCGATGCCGCACTCCTGCGCGGTGCGGGCGAACGCGTGCACGACGAGGTTCGCGCTGTGGCCCGTGCGCATGGCCGTGAGGGTCTCGGCCTCCAGGTCGTCCAGCAGCGCCCGGCGGACGTCGTCGCTCTCGCCGGCGCGCGGGGCGTCGACGATCTCGTCGGCCACCCGCACGAGGGCGTACACGTGCCGGACGTGGCACCGCACGGGCTCGTCGAGCAGCCGCGCGGCCAGGCCGAAGGACGTCGAGTAGCGCCGGATCACCAGGCGCGCGGTGGACGAGGCGAGCGCGTCGTACTGGTCCGCCGGGTCGGACGAGCGGGAGCGACGCGGGTCGAGGAGCATCATGCGGCCTCCTTGGCGCAGCGGCCCAGCAGCGTCATGAGCCAGTCGGTCGTGGTGCCGCCGAGCCCGGCGGACTCCAGGTCGGCCAGGCCGTCGCGCAGGTGCTCGCCCGCGACGCCGGCGACGTGCTCGTGCGAGCCGGCCGCCTCGAGGGCGTCGCGCACGGTGCGCAGGTCGTGCTCGGTGACGGCCGGGTCGCCCCAGCGCGGCGCGAGCTCGGCCCAGGCGGACGTCCCGCGGGCGTGGCTGACCAGCAGGGTCAGCTTGCCCTCGCGCAGGTCCGCGAGCGGGTCCTTGCCCGTGGTGCGGGCGTCGTCGAACATCCCGGCCAGGTCGTCGTAGAGCTGGAAGGCGATGCCCAGCGAGCGTCCGGCCCGGGCCAGCAGCCCCAGGACGTCGTCGTCGGCGCCGGCGAGCAGCGCGCCGGTCTGCAGGGGCAGCACGAAGGAGTACGCGGCCGTCTTGCGGTGGGCCAGCTCGAGCACGTCGTCGACGGTCGGCCACGCGCCGCCCAGGGTGAGCCGGACGTCGCGAGCTCGCCGGCGCGGAGACGGCCAGGGCCTCCCCCGCGAGG
>NZ_JBNFNZ010000469.1:0-1881 GCF_057364525.1 Aeromicrobium sp. PFPM2_SD2 | reverse complement strand
GGCGACCTGCGCGGCGCGGTGCTGGGGTCCGGCCGCGGCCCTGACCTGCGCGGCCAGCACGCTGCTGTCGCTGGGCGCGCTGCACCTCGTCCTCGTGGGGACCGCCGCGTCCTGACCGGCTCGGGGCGGCGAAGTAGGCTCGGCGTCGTGATCGAGCTCCTCACCCCCGCCCAGGTCGACCAGATGCGTCCGGCCGGCCGATTCGTCGCCAGCGTCCTGTCCCGGCTCGCCGAGGTCGCCGACGTGGGCGTCGACCTGCTCGACCTGGACGCCGAGGCGCACCGGATGATCCGCGAGGCCGGGGCCGAGTCCTGCTACATCGACTACCACCCCTCCTTCGGCGCGATGCCGTTCGGCAAGGTGCTGTGCACGTCGGTCAACGACGCGGTGCTCCACGGTCTGCCGCACAGCTACAAGCTGCGCGACGGCGACCTGGTCAGCGTCGACTTCGCCGCGTCCGTCGACGGGTGGGTGGCCGACTCGGCGCTCAGCTTCGTCGTCGGCACCCCGCGCGAGGAGGACCTCGCGATCATCGACACCACCCAGCGCGCGCTCGCCGCCGCCATCGACGTGGCGCAGCCGGGCAACAAGCTCGGCGACATCTCCGCCGCGATCGGCGACGTCTGCCGCGCCGACGGCTACGCCGTCAACACCCAGTTCGGCGGCCACGGCGTCGGGCGCACGATGCACGGCGACCCGCACGTGCCCAACGACGGTCGCGCCGGCCGCGGCATGAAGCTGCGCCCGGGCCTGGTCATCGCCATCGAGCCGTGGCTCATGGCCGGCACCGACGAGATCGTCATGGACCCCGACGGCTGGACCATCCGCAGCCAGGACGGCTCGCGGGGCGCGCACAGCGAGCACACGATCGCCATCACCGAGGACGGCCCGCTCGTCCTCACCGCCCGCGACTGAGGGGCCGCGCCTTCGCACGGGAGCGGTGAGCCCGCAACCCTTCCCTCCCCGGGGCGGTGAGCCAGCGACCCTTCGCTCCCGAGAGCGGTGAGCCAGCAACCGAATCACCGACTCGATCGGTTGCCAGGTCACCGCTCCCGCGGAGGAGCCACTTCGTTCGGTTGCCAGGTCACCGCTCCCGCGGAGGAGCCGGGCTGTCACCGGCGGGTGGGACGATCGAGGGGTGGAGCCCTCGATCCTCCACGCCGACCTCGACTCGTTCTACGCCTCCGTCGAGCAGCGTGACGACCCCTCCCTGCGCGGACGTCCCGTCCTCGTGGGCGGCGGCGTCGTGCTCGCGGCCAGCTACGAGGCCAAGGCGCACGGCGTCTCCACGCCCATGAACGTCCGCCACGCGCTGCACCGCTGCCCCGACGCCATCGTCGTGCCGCCGCGGTTCGAGGCCTACGTCGAGGCCAGCCGGCGGGTGTTCGACGTCTTCCACGACACCACCCCGGTCGTCGAGGGCATCAGCATTGACGAGGCGTTCCTGGACGTCTCGGGGCTGCGCCGGCTGCGCGGGCCCGCCGTGCAGGTGGCCGCCGGGCTGCGCCGCCGGGTGCGCGACGAGGTCGGCCTGCCGATCACCGTCGGCGTCGCCCGCACGAAGTTCCTGGCCAAGGTGGCCAGCGGCGCGGGCAAGCCCGACGGGCTCCTCGTGGTCGAGCCCGACGACGAGCGTCGCTTCCTGCACGCGCTGCCGGTGCAGAAGCTGTGGGGCGTCGGCCCGGTCACCGCGGAGGCGCTCAACGCCCGCGGGCTGCGCACGGTCGGCCAGGTGGCGGCGATCGACGAGCCCGACCTGGTGGCCATGGCCCAGCCGATCGCCATGATCGTGGGCTCGTTCACCGGCGGCCTGATCCTGGACCACGTCTCGTGGTTCGACCTGAGCGGCTGGCGCTGGGTCTTCATCCTGCAGGGCGCCCC
>NZ_JBNFNZ010000468.1:0-1883 GCF_057364525.1 Aeromicrobium sp. PFPM2_SD2 | reverse complement strand
GGCGCGACCGACGCCGGCGACGACGAAGGCGGCACCGGTCGAACCAGGTGCCGGCGACCGCGCCGAGCACGAGCATCCCGACGCTGCCGCCCGGGTGCATCGCCATCGAGGCCAGCGACAGCACCGTCGCCCGGTTGGCCGACTCCGCCTGCTCGTGCAGGAGCGACTCGTAGACGACACCGGCGGCGCTGTGCACGGCGTAGGTGGACAGGAACGCGACCACCAGCCACACCGGGCCGCCGACCAGGCCCATGACCACCACCGTGGCCCCCTGCACCAGGCGCAGCGCGACCGACACCGACACCGCCGAGCAGCGCCGGACCAAGGGCACCACCAGTGCGGCGCCGAGCGCCGAGAACCCCCAGGCGGCGGCGCTCACCGGGCCCATGACGGCGGCCGCGTCGCCGCTCTCGCCCAGCAGCTCGCCGAGCCGCACGGGCGTGAACGACTCGAACGCCGCCATGCCGAAGCCCCAGAACAGCTCGACCGCGACGAGCGCGGCCAGCACCCGCGAGCGGCGCAGCAGCCCGACCGCCGAGACGATCGTGGGCACCGTGGCGCGGACGCTCGCGCCGAGGGACCCCGCGTGCGGACGGTGCTCGCGCATGAGCACCAGCACGGCGACGACCTGCACGGCGACGAGCACCCCGGCGATCGCGTACGGCACGGCCAGCGCGGTCCCGTGCGGCACCGGCAGCCACGCGACCGCGGCACCGGACAGGAGGGCACCGGCCCCGATGGACGTCCCGACGACAGCCCCCGCCCGGCCGAGTCCCGCAGCGACCTCGGCGGGCGACGCCCCGGACTCGTCGACGAACCAGGCGCTGAGCGGGCCGCTGTCCAGCGCCCGCGAGGCGCCCATCAGCACGTAGGCGAGCGCGAGGGTCGCCGCGTGGTGGGGCGGCCAGCACGGTCAGGTACGACGCCAGGGCGAGCGCCGACGACAGGAGCACGACGGGCCGCCGCCCCCAGGCGTCCGCCAGCCCGCCGGTCGGCAGCTCGAGCAGCAGCACGACGAGGCCCTGGGCGGACAGGGCGGCGCCGATCTCGCCGAGGGACAGGCCGCGGTCGAGCGGCAGCAGCACCACGACGGGGACGATGAGGCCCACCGGCAGCCAGCGCAGCGCGGTGAGCACGAGGAACCGCGCCAGGACGCTCATGCGTCCTCCCGCGGGTAGGGCAAGGCGAGCAGGTGCAGCGCGACCTCCTGGCCGCCGCCGCGCCCGGCGTACCGGGCGACGACCTCGTGCAGCTCGTCGACCAGGGCCTCGAGGTCGTCGGGGTCCAGGCGCAGCAGGTAGTCGCTCGCCCCGAGCCGCGGCCGGGCGGGTCCACGCGGCCAGGCTGCGCCGCAGGTGCTCGAGCTGACCAGCCCGCACCGCCGTGAACACCTCGTCGCCACCCGGCGCCGCGAACAGCTCCTCGGACCACGAGGTGACGTCCGCGCTGGCGCGCCACACCCGGGACCGGCGCGACGGCTGGTCCGGGGCGTCCTCGACGAAGCCGAAGCGCTCGAGCTGGCGCAGGTGGTAGGACGTCGACCCGCTCGACTCCCCCACCCGGCGGCCGAGCTCGCTGGCGGTGGCCGGCCCGTCCGCGCGCAGCAGGCCGAGCAGGCGCATGCGCAGCGGGTGGGCCAGGGCCCGCATCGTGTCCAGGTCTCGCACCTGGGTCCGGGAGAGCGTCACCCGGCCAGCGTAGACCGCAAAGATTTCTTTGCATAGGTCTCAGCCGGGTCCGGGCTCGCGCACAGGCCGCGGACAGGGGACGCGCCTTCACTCGAGCCATGGACGAGACGACCCCCGCACCCCCGACCTCTCCCGCCCCCGCGACCCCCGAGTCCCCCGCAGACGCCCGAGGCACCCGCCGCCGGCCCCGCCGGC
>NZ_JBNFNZ010000467.1:0-1885 GCF_057364525.1 Aeromicrobium sp. PFPM2_SD2 | reverse complement strand
GCCTGCGCACGACGGACCGTCGCGGCCCTGGTCTGGGCCCGCGTGCCGGGCGATCGCGCAAGCCGGCCACTCGATCCGCTCGGCGCACCTGACGACGTACGGCGACGAGGTGCGCGACGTGTTCTACGTCGTCGACGGGCACGGCGACGCGCTCGACGACGACGCCGCACGGGCGCTGCGCGACCGGCTCGTGGAGGCCCTCCGTTAGGCTGGTGAGGTTCCCGAACCTCTCGACTCAAGGACGTCCCGCGCCCATGTTCGACTCCCTGCAAGACCGCCTGCAGTCCGCGTTCAAGAACCTGCGCGGCAAGGGTCGGCTCTCCGAGGCCGACATCGACGCCACCGCCCGCGAGATCCGCGTCGCGCTGCTCGACGCGGACGTCGCGCTGCCGGTCGTCAAGGAGTTCGTCGGGCACGTCAAGGAGCGCGCCCGCGGCGCCGAGGTGAGCCAGGCGCTCAACCCGGCCCAGCAGGTCATCAAGATCGTCAACGACGAGCTCGTCGCGACGCTCGGCGGCGAGACGCGCCGCGTCCGCTTCGCCAAGACCGCGCCGACCGTCATCATGCTCGCCGGCCTCCAGGGCGCCGGAAAGACGACGCTCGCCGGCAAGCTGGCCCGCTGGCTCAAGGACAACGGCCACTCGCCGATGCTGGTCGCCGCCGACCTGCAGCGGCCCAACGCCGTCACGCAGCTGCAGGTCGTGGGCGAGCAGGCCGGTGCCACCGTCTACGCGCCGGCCCCGGGCAACGGCGTCGGCGACCCGGTGCAGGTCGCGCGCGACTCGATCGTCGAGGCCCGCCGCACGCTGCACGACGTCGTCGTCGTCGACACGGCCGGACGCCTGGGCATCGACGCCGAGCTCATGCAGCAGGCCGCCGACATCCGCGCCGCGGTGAACCCCGACGAGGTCCTGTTCGTCATCGACGCGATGATCGGCCAGGACGCCGTCGCCACCGCCCAGGCCTTCCTCGAGGGCGTCGACTTCACCGGCGTCGTCCTGACCAAGCTCGACGGCGACGCCCGCGGTGGCGCCGCGCTGTCGGTCCGCGCGCTCACCGGCCGGCCGATCATGTTCGCCTCCACGGGCGAGAAGCTCACCGACTTCGACGTCTTCCACCCCGACCGCATGGCCTCGCGCATCCTCGACATGGGCGACGTCATGACGCTCATCGAGCAGGCCGAGAAGGCCTTCGACGCCGAGCAGGCCGAGAAGGACGCGGCCAAGATCGTCCAGGGCTCGTTCACGCTCGACGCTTCCTCAAGCAGATGGAAGCGATGAGCAAGATGGGCTCGATGACGAAGCTGCTCGGCATGCTGCCGGGCATGGGCCAGTACAAGGAGCAGCTGGCCAACTTCGACGAGCGCCAGGTCGTGCGCATCAAGGCGGTCATCCAGTCGATGACGCCGGCCGAGCGTGAGAACCCCAAGCTCATCGACGGCTCGCGCCGCCTGCGCATCTCGAAGGGCTCGGGCACCCAGGTCAAGGACGTCAACGAGCTCGTCGACCGCTTCTACGAGGCGCGCAAGATGATGCAGGCGATGGCCAAGGGCGGCGGCATGCCGGGCATGCCCGGCATGGGCGGCCCGGGGATGCCCGGCATGCCCGGGATGCCGGGCAAGCGCGCCGGCGCCAAGCAGAAGCCGCAGAGCAAGGGCAAGAAGGGCAAGCGCGTCTCGGGCAACCCGGCCAAGCGCGCCGCGGCCGCTCAGGGCAAGCCGGCCCAGCCCGCCGACGGCGCCGCCGCGTTCGGCTTCGGCGCCCAGCCCGGCGCGGAGGACTTCGAGCTGCCCAAGGAGCTCAAGGACCTGCTGTAGGCCGCGCGTGGACGTCGTCCTGCTCGGCTCCGGCGCCGCTGACGGCTGGCCCAACCCCGTTCTGCGGCT
>NZ_JBNFNZ010000466.1:0-1887 GCF_057364525.1 Aeromicrobium sp. PFPM2_SD2 | reverse complement strand
CGCCGCGCAGCGCGGACGCCGCGGCTACCACGGGCTCGACGACCGACGCGGGCTCGTCGTAGCGCGGCACCAGCACGTCCACGGTCGTGTACCGCGCGGGCGGCACGCGCCGACGGGTCGGCCGGTCGTGCAGCAGCGTCCACCAGAACCCGACGGCCTGGACGACGTTGAACACCTCGGCGACGACCAGCAGCCCGTACAGCCAGGGGTTGCCGACGCGGCCGGGCACGAGCAGCCAGGAGAAGTACCAGGCGCTGGCGGTCAGGGCGAGCGCTACGAGCAGCTGCACGCGGCGCCGGCTCGGCGGGTGGAGGACCGCGGCCGTGGTGGCGGCGGTCGGGGCTCCGGTGTCGGTCATCGCGCGACCTCCTCGTGGGTCAGCTGCCAGACGGTGACGTTGGCCACCTCGAACGTGTCGGTGCGGGTCCAGCCCTGCTGCTCGAGCTGGGCGAGGGTCTGGCCGACCTGGGCCGACGTGCCCTGCTCGTCCAGGAAGCTGGCGAAGACGAAGACCGAGTCGTCCTCGTCGAGCGAGCGGGGCAGCCCCAGGCCCGGGGTGCCGGGCTCCAGGCTGGCCGTGGACTCGGCCCGGATGCCGGCCGAGTAGTAGGCCAGCTCGTCCTCCAGGAAGGCCGGGGCGTAGAGCATCAGGTCGTCCGGCTCGGCGGTGCGCTCGACCCAGGCGACGGCGCCGCGGAAGTCGTAGGTGCGCGGGTTGGACTGGTTGACCTGCTGGTCGGCCAGCCCGGCCACGAGCGAGACCAGGACGACGGCGGGCAGCGCGACGCGGCTCACCGGCCCGCGGGCCCAGGTCGCGACCAGCCGCGACACGAGCAGCAGCAGGACGGGCACCGCAGTCGTGAAGTAGCGCAGCTCGAACAGCTGGCGGCGCTCGAAGCCGACGCCGAACAGCACGACGACGGGCACCACGGCGGCCAGGGCCAGCACCACGACGGCGATCGAGCGGCCGCGGCCCAGGGCGGCCAGGCACAGCAGCAGCACGACGGGCCACAGCGCGCTGGCCTGCACCATGAGGTCGTCGGCGTGGTAGCCCCACAGCGACCAGACGGTGTTGGCGAGCACGGCGTAGACGTCCGGGCTGTCGCCGACGACCTCCGAGGCGCCGACGCCGGTCTGGCCCGGCGTGGTGGACGAGGCCGACAGGACGCTGCGCGCCTGGGCGAGCAGGAACGGCACCAGCGGCGCGAACAGCGCCAGCGACGTCAGGCCCGCGAGGATCCAGCGCGGCGCGATCCGGCGCAGGTCGGCGCGGAGCAGGGCGCCCAGGAAGATCGCGTGCTGCACCAGGACGGGCAGGACCGCGAACCACTGCAGGTAGACCAGGGCCGTGCTCGCCAGGACGAAGACCGTCCAGTCGCGCCAGCGGCCGCGACCACCCTCGCGGGCGTCGCGCAGGATGCGCACCTGCATCCACAGCGCCACGGTCGTGGCCAGCATCCACAGCGAGTACATGCGCGCTTCCTGGGCGTACCAGACGGCCACGGGCGCGACAGCCATGACGAGCGCGGCGACGGTGCCGGTGCGGCGGTCCCACAGGTCGCGGCCCATCGCCCAGAACACGGCGATGAGCGCGACGCCGGCGAGCAGGCTGGGCAGGCGCACGACGAGCTCGGACGTGCTGCCGGTCAGGTGCACGACGCCCCACAGCACGAGGTTGAACCCGGGCGGGTGGACGTCGTTCTCGCGCAGGTCGACGAGCATCTCGCCCAGCGGCTGCTGGACCTGGCGGATGGAGATCGCCTCGTCCAGCCAGATCGATCGGGTGACCATGAGCCGCAGCGCGGTGCCGACGACCAGGGCCACGAGCAGCGGCCAGCCCGAGCGCAGCGCGCCGCGCAGGCCGCGGCGCGGCTCGCGGTGGCGGCT
>NZ_JBNFNZ010000465.1:0-1892 GCF_057364525.1 Aeromicrobium sp. PFPM2_SD2 | reverse complement strand
CGGCCTGGGCGAGCGCGTCGACCTCGGCGTGCGGGGTGCCGCGCCGCGGTGGTGGCCGACCGCGACCTGCGTGCCGTCGGGAGCCAGGAGCACGCAGCCGACGCGCGGGGTTGGGCAGCGCGCGCGGGATGCTGCGCGCCGCGTCCAGGGCGCGGCGCATCGCCTGCTGCTCGACGTCGGTGGCGGTGGCCATCGGTCCCTCCGGTCGCGATCGGGCGCGCGGACTCCGGGACCTCGGTCGCAGACGTCGCGGGCATCGCCCGGACGTCGACGACCGCGTGCACCTCCCATCCGGACTTTCACCGTCGGTACCGGAATCCCACCGGTTCAACCGCACGTCCTGGGACGTGCGGGTCGCGGACTGTCACCGCCGGCTCGGAATTGCACCGACCCCGGAGCACGCGAGCGTGAAGCTCGTTACGCCGGGAAGTCTAGCCCGTCGCTCCAGCGCGGCGCGGGGCGTCTCGTCAGGTGGCAGTACGCCTGGGCGGTGACGTGGCAACCTCTCACCGCAAGGAGCGGTGACCTGGCAACGTCACACCGCGGGGAGCGGTGATCTGGCAACGCCACAGGACCGCGATTCGGTTGCTGGCTCACCGCTCCGCGCGGCGCGCCGGGGTCACGGGTGGGAACAGGCGGCGACGGCCTTGTCGCGCAGCGCGCCGACCATGGCCTCGGGGTCGTCGGCGCCGAACACCGCCGACCCGGCGACGAAGACGTCCGCGCCCGCCTCGGCGCAGCGCTCGATCGTCTCCAGCGAGACGCCGCCGTCGACCTGCAGCCACACCTCGGCGCCGGAGCGCTCGATGAGCTCACGGGTGCGGCGGATCTTGGGCAGGCACAGGTCGAGGAACTTCTGACCGCCGAAGCCCGGCTCCACGGTCATGACCAGCACCATGTCGAGCTCAGGCAGGAGGTCCGCGTAGGGCTCGATGGGCGTGGCCGGCTTGAGCGCCATGGACGCGCGGGCGCCCTGCGCGCGGATCTCGCGGGCCAGGCGCACGGGCGCCTGGGCGGCCTCGACGTGGAAGGTGACGCTGCCGGCCCCGGCCTCGACGAACTGCGGCGCCCAGCGGTCGGGCTGCTCGATCATGAGGTGGGCGTCGATCGGCTGGTCGGCCGCCTTCGCCAGGGCCTCGATCACCGGCGCGCCGAGCGTCAGGTTGGGCACGAAGTGGTTGTCCATGACGTCCATGTGCAGCCAGTCGGCGCCGGGGATGCGCGCGGCCTCCGCGGCGAGGTTCGCGAAGTCGGCGTTGAGCAGGCTCGGGGTGATCTGGATGCCCATGCGCCGGAGCCTAGCGGTGCCCGACCACGGCACTGGGCGCGACGTTGTGCACGCCTCCCCCGGTGTGTCGCGTGCACAACGTCACGCTCAGCGAAAAGGTGAGCGCTACTCCGCGGTGCGGCGCAGGACGGCGGCGAACATCGCGTCGGTGCCGTCGACGTGCGGCCACCAGCGGCGGACGTCCTCGAGCTCGGCGACGCCGGACGCGGTGGCCGCCTCGACCACGCCGACCGTCTCGTCGGGGTGCGGCGAGCAGGTCGCGTAGACCACGACCCCGCCGGGACGCACGAGCGAGAGCGCCCGGCCCAGCAGCTCGACCTGCAGCGTCACGAGCTCGGGCACGTCCTCGGCCCGGCGCCGCCAGCGCGACTCCGGACGGCGGCGCAGTGCGCCGAGCCCGGTGCACGGCGCGTCGACGAGGACGCGGTCGAACGAGCCGGGCTGCCACGGGCCCTCACGTCCGTCGTGGACGGTGACCTCGCGTCGGGCAGCTGGCGCACCGTCTTGCGGACGAGCTCGGCCCGGTGCTCCTG
Organism: Aeromicrobium sp. PFPM2_SD2; assembly: GCF_057364525.1. Taxonomy (NCBI): domain Bacteria; kingdom Bacillati; phylum Actinomycetota; class Actinomycetes; order Propionibacteriales; family Nocardioidaceae; genus Aeromicrobium; species Aeromicrobium sp. PFPM2_SD2. The sequence goes on along the minus strand of NZ_JBNFNZ010000465.1, from coordinate 71 downwards.
CGCCTCGTTGGCGACCAGGTGCGCGCCGCGCTGGGCGGCCACGGCGCCGAGCAGCGCGGCCTTGCCGCCGG
>NZ_JBNFNZ010000464.1:0-1896 GCF_057364525.1 Aeromicrobium sp. PFPM2_SD2 | reverse complement strand
GCCCGCGGCTGGGTCGGCGACCCCGAGCGCGGCCGGCCGAGCCCGATCGACTCGCTCGGCAGCGTCCCGCTCTCGGTCGTGACGTCGCCCGGCGGCCCGGACACCGGCACGAAGCCGGAGGTGCCGTTCGAGGAGACGGTGGTCTACGAGCTGCACGTGCGCGGCTTCACCAAGCAGCACCCCGACATCCCCGAGCACCTGCGCGGCACCTACCTCGGCCTGGCCCACCCGGTCGCGATCGAGCACCTCACGAGGCTCGGCGTGACCGCCGTGGAGCTGCTGCCCGTGCACGCGTTCGTGGACGAGCCGTCACTGACGCGGCGCGGCCGGCACAACTACTGGGGCTACTCGCCGCTGGGCTACTTCGCCCCGCACGCGGCCTACGCGAGCGAGCCCGGCCGCGAGGTCGAGGAGTTCCGCACCATGGTCGCGGCGCTGCACGCGGCGGGCATCGAGGTCATCCTCGACGTCGTCTACAACCACACCTGCGAGGCCGGTCCCGAGGGGCCGACGCTGTCCTTCCGCGGCCTGGACGCCCCGGCCTACTACCTGCACGACCAGCGCGGGCACATGGCCGACATCACCGGGTGCGGCAACACCATCGAGGCCGCGTCGCCCACCGTCGTCCGGCTGGTCACCGACTCGCTGCGCTACTGGGCGACCGAGATGGGCGTCGACGGCTTCCGCTTCGACCTGGCCAGCACCCTCGGACGTCCGCACGGCGGGTTCTTCGACCGCGACTCCACGATGCTGACCGCCATCACCACCGACCCGGTGCTCTCGCGCTGCAAGCTCATCGCCGAGCCGTGGGACGCGACCGGGGAGGGCTACCGGGTCGGCGACTTCGGCGCCCAGTGGGCCGAGTGGAACGGGCGCTACCGCGACACCGTCCGCGACTTCTGGCGCGGCCAGGACACCGTGCGCGAGCTGGCGTCGCGGCTGTCGGGCTCGTCGGACCTGTACGACCACAACCTGCGCCGGCCGTGGCAGTCGGTCAACTTCGTCACCGCGCACGACGGGTTCACGTTGCGCGACCTGGTCTCGTACGACCGCAAGCACAACGAGGCCAACGGCGAGGACAACCGCGACGGCACCGACGACAACCGCTCCTGGAACCACGGCGTCGAGGGGGAGACCCGCGACCCGCAGGTCCGGGCGCTGCGGGCCCGGCAGGCGCGCAACCTGCTGGCCACGCTGCTGCTGTCCACCGGCACGCCGATGCTCGTGGCCGGCGACGAGCTCTGGCGCACCCAGCGCGGCAACAACAACGCCTACTGCCTGGACGACGAGACGTCCTGGCTGGACTGGACGCTCGGCGAGGACGCCGAGGCGATGCTCGAGTTCACCCGCCGCGTCGTGCGCCTGCGGGCGGAGAGCCCGGCGCTGCGTCAGCCGGAGTTCTTCGACGGCCGGCTCACGCCGACCGGCCGCCCGGACCTCATCTGGCTCGGTCCGGACGGTGCGGAGATGAGCGAGCCGGACTGGTTCGAGGAGCGCCGCTTCCTCGGCCTGTGGATCGACGGGTCGAACAGCCGGTCGCGCACCCGCGAGGGCGAGCTCGTGCCGGACCACTCGTGGCTGCTGCTGCTCAACGCCCAGCCGGACGACGTCACGGTGACGCTCCCGGACGCCGAGTTCGGCACGTCGTTCACGCCGGTGCTCGACACGCGCCACCTCGACGGCGTCCCCGAGCCGGCCGACGCCCTCGCGCCCGGTGCCACGCTGGACGTCGCCGGACGCTCGCTCGTGCTGCTGCGCATCCCGCGCGAGGAGGGCTGAGCCCGCGGGTCGTCCCGACGCGTGTCGGGACGACCGCGGACCGGCTCGGCGCTCAGCGCACCGGGTGGTTTGGCCCAGCCAGCGAGCCCCCCGTCGGGGTCGACCGCGGCGCGACCG
>NZ_JBNFNZ010000463.1:0-1901 GCF_057364525.1 Aeromicrobium sp. PFPM2_SD2 | reverse complement strand
TGCCTGGTCGCCCGACGTCGAGCTGTCGCCCGACCCGGTGGCGGCGCTGTGGCAGCTCGCGGCGATCCTGCCCGTCGGCGACCTGGACCGGCTGGCGCTGCTCGAGGTGGCCACGCCCGGCGAGCTGGCCGACGAGCTCGTCGCACGGGCGGCCGACGCCGAGGAGCTCATGCGGGCACGCTTCGGGCGCTGACCCGCGGGTGCGGCACGCTGGGGTGCCATGAGCATGCCGTGGCAGACCCGCCTGTTCGCCGCCGTCCTCGGACGGCTGTCCGCGCCGCAGGAGGAGGTCGACGACGCCCGCATGACGCAGACCCGGGCCCGCCGCAGCCGTCAGCTGACCATGCGCGGCGCGTCGATCGTCTTCGGGCGTCCGGCCCGCGACGTCGCGGTGCGCGAGATCGAGGTGCCGCTCGCCGACGGGTTCGTCTCGCGGGTCCTGCTGCACGTCCCGACCGGGGCGGACGTCCCCGGGCGCGGGGTGCTGAACTTCCACGGCGGCGGCTGGTGCCAGGGCGAGCCGCGGCAGTCGGCCTGGCTGGCCAGCCACGTCGCGTCCCGCACCGGCGCGGTCGTCGTGTCGCCGTCGTACCGGCTGGCGCCCGAGCACCGGTGCCGGCGGCGTCGACGACGCGGTCGCGCTGCTGGAGTGGCTGCTCGCCCACGGCGCCGAGGTCGGCGTGACCGGCCCGGGTCGCGGTCATGGGCGACAGCGCCGGCGGCAACCTCGCCGCGGTCTGCGCCCTGCACGCCCGCGACCACGGCGTCGAGCTGCGTGGCCAGGTGCTCGTCTACCCCGCCGTCGAGATCTACGAGCGCTACCCCTCCGAGGACGCCAACGCGCACGCCCCGGTGCTGACCAGCCGCAGCATGCGCACGTTCAGCCGGACGTACCTGGGGGAGGCCTACGGCGTCGAGGACTGGCAGGCGTCGCCGATCCGGGCCGCGTCGCACGAGGGCCTGTGCCCGGCGCTGGTGCTCACGGCCGGGCACGACCCGCTGCGCGACCACGGCGAGAAGTACCGCGAGGTGCTCGAGGCCGCCGGGGTGAAGGTGCAGCTGGTCGACTACCCCGAGGCCATCCACGGCTTCATGAGCCTGCCCGGCGTCGTCCCGGCCGCGAAGGACGCGCTGGACGAGGTCGTGGCGTTCCTGCGGGTGGTGCTGTGAGGCCACCCGGCAAGAGTCGGTGGCAGCGCCGGCTCGCCGCCCTCGACCCGGAGACCGACTACGAGGAGATGTCGCGCATCCAGGCGACGCTGGAGTTCCCGTGGGACGTCACCCAGGCGCTGAGCTTCGCGCTGTTCCGCACCTACGCCGTGCCGTCGATCGGACGACTCCTGCACGAGACCGGCCAGTTCACGACGGCCACCCAGAAGCGGCACGACGACACCGTCCTCATCCTCGAGGAGATCAGCCTCGAGGGCATGGAGTCGTCCGGCGGGCGGGCGGCGATCCGGCGCATGAACCAGATGCACGGGCGCTACAGCATCGGCAACGACGACATGCTCTACGTGCTCTCGACCTTCGTCGTGACGCCGGTGCGCTGGATCGAGCGCTACGGCTGGCGGCAGGGCACCGAGGCCGAGCGGACCGCGACCGTCCGCTACTACCAGCGGCTGGGCCGGCTCATGGGCATCCACGACGTGCCCGCGACCTACGACGACTTCGCCCGGCTCATGGACGACTACGAGGCCGAGCACTTTCGCTACGACTGGCGCTCGCGCGAGGTGGCCGACGCGACGCTGGAGCTGCTCACGACGTTCTACCCGCGGCGGCGCGCCGGCTCGTGCGCGCGTCCTCGATCGCACTGCTCGACCCGCCGCTTCGCGACGCCTTCGGCTACGACCACCCGCCGGCGTGGTTCGAGCGAGCCGCGCACGGCGCCCTGCGGCTGCGTG
>NZ_JBNFNZ010000462.1:0-1911 GCF_057364525.1 Aeromicrobium sp. PFPM2_SD2 | reverse complement strand
CGTCCGCGACGAGGCCGGCGGCCAGGCAGAGCCCCGCGGAGGCGATGGAGCGGTGCGGCCCGTCGTGCGCGTAGCCCTCGGCGACGCGGGCCATCCACTGCACGTGGGCGAGGAGCAGCACCGCGACGACGACCTGCAGGACGGGGTCGCGGCCGGGCGAGAGCGTCACCCAGGCCTGGAGCCCGACGATCGCGACCACCGGCAGCAGGCGCACGAGCAGACGCGCCCGCGCAGGCTCGGTGCTCATCGGCGTGCGGTCCCCCGTCGTGGTGCTGGCGGTCAAGCAGCGGCCCCTGCAGGGTCCGGACCCAGTCCATCGGCAGGCCGGCCCCGAAGGTGAGCAACCTCGCCGCCCCAGGTGGCCTAGGCTGCCCAGCGATGAGACTGATCCTCGCCTCCCAGTCCCCCGCCCGCCTCGCGACGCTGCGCGCCGCCGGCCTCGACCCCGAGGTCGTCGTCTCCGGCGTCGACGAGACGCAGGTGACGAGCACCGACCCGGCCAACCTCGCCGCCGCGCTGGCCCAGCTCAAGTGCCGAGCCGTCGCGACGCGTCGAGGGCGACGCGCTCGTGGTCGGCTGCGACTCGGTGCTGGCCTTCGAGGGCGAGATCCTCGGCAAGCCGGCCGACGCCGCGGACGCCACCGCCCGCTGGCGGCGCATGCGCGGACGCTCGGGGGTGCTGCACACCGGCCACTGCGTCCGCCGCGGCGACGAGGAGTTCCTCGACTCGGCCTCCACCGTCGTGCACTTCGCCGACGTCTCCGACGCCGAGATCGACGCGTACGTCGCCACCGGCGAGCCGCTGCACGTCGCGGGGGCCTTCACCCTCGACGGCTACGGCGGCGCGTTCGTCCGCGGCATCGAGGGCGACCCGCACAACGTCGTGGGCATCTCGCTGCCGCTGCTGCGTCTGCTCGTCGCCGAGGTCGGCGTCGAGTGGACCAGCCTGTGGGCCCGCGCCTGACCGACGGCGGGACGCCCGTCAGGCCTTGAGCCGCTCCAGGAAGCTGCGCACGTGGCTGTCCAGCGAGGACGACGTGGAGCGCAGGCTCGCGTCGTCGTGACCGGCGATGCGCGCGTCGAGCGCGTCCACGCTCGCCCGGACGCCGTCGATGGAGGCCACGATGGCGTCCAGCGCCCGCGACACCGCCCCGATCGCGCCCTGGGACGAGCCGAGCTGCTCCTCCACGCGCTTGGACGCGGCGCCGGTCTCCTCGGCCAGCCGCTTGACCTCGTCGGCGACGACGGCGAAGCCCTTGCCCGCCGCGCCGGCCCGCGCCGCCTCGATCGAGGCGTTCAGCGCCAGCAGCTTCGTCTGGTCCGAGACGTTCGCGATGAGGCCCACGACCTGGCCGATGACCTGGGAGGACTCGGTGAGGTGCTCGACCGAGCCGCCCGCGCTGACCGCGTCCTGCTGCAAGGCGCTCACGTCGCGCAGCATCTCGGCGGCGGTGCGCGTCATGTCGGCCGCGGCCACGTCGACCTTCTCGGCGCTGGACAGGATCTCGCGCTCGAACTCGGCGACGTCGCTCTCGCGCTGCCGGGCGAAGGCGGCGATGGCCCGCTCGCTCGCGGCCATGGTGCGGCGCGCCTCGTTGATCGTCGTGGCGTGCACGCGGAAGGCGCCGGGCAGGCCGCGCAACAGCAGCTGGCGCTCGTGCCGTCCGGCGGTGGCGGCCGACAGCGAGGCGCTGGCCTCGCGGACGAAGCCGTCGGTCACGTCGATAATCCGGTTCACGTCGCGCCGGACGCGCTCGGTGTCGAGGCGTCGACGGCGGGGAGCGCTCGAGGGGCATCGTCGTCGACCGTGGCGAGCTGACGTTCCAGGTCCGGCGCGAGCACCTGCTCGGGGCGCGCGCCACCTGCGCGACGAGCCGAGCCTGCGCTTCGAGGTGCTCAGCAGCCTGTCCG
>NZ_JBNFNZ010000461.1:0-1914 GCF_057364525.1 Aeromicrobium sp. PFPM2_SD2 | reverse complement strand
GCCGGCGAGGAGCGCGCCGGCGTGCTGCGCGCCACCACCGAGCTCGCCCGGTGGATGTCCGGGCAGCTCGAGCTGGCCGAGCTCGACCAGCAGCGCACCGCGCTCATGGCCGCCGAGCTGCGTGCCCTGCGGGCCCAGATCTCGCCGCACTTCGTCTACAACTCGCTCGCCGCCATCGCCTCGTTCGTGCGCACCGACCCCGAGCGGGCCCGGTCGCTGCTGCTCGAGTTCGCCGACTTCACCCGCTACTCCTTCCGCCGGCACGGGGAGTTCACCACGCTCGCCGAGGAGCTGCGCTCGATCGAGCAGTACCTCGTCCTGGAGAAGGCCCGCTTCGGCGACCGGCTGCGGGTCGTCACCCGGGTGGCGCCGGAGGTGCTGCACGTGACGCTGCCGTTCCTGTGCGTCCAGCCGCTGGTCGAGAACGCGGTGCGGCACGGCCTGGCGGCCAAGCCCGGCACCGGCACGGTCACCGTCGAGGCCCTGGACGAGGGCGCCGAGTGCGTCATCACCATCGAGGACGACGGCGTCGGCGTGGAGCCCGAGACCGTCCGGCAGGCGCTCAGCGGCCAGACCGCCACCGACTCCGTGGGCCTGGGCAACGTCGACGAGCGCATGCGCACCGTCTACGGCAACGAGTACGGCATCGTCGTCGAGACCGCGCCCGGCCTGGGCACGAAGGTGATCATGCGGGTGCCCAAGTTCTCGCCCGCCGTGGAGCCGCGCGGCTGAGCGACGGCCCGTGTGGAGCCGCCGCGTACCCTTGTGCGGTGAAGTTCCTCAACGACCTGCAGCCGTCCCACGACCTGACGTACAACGACGTCTTCATGGTCCCGGCCCGCTCCGACGTCACCAGCCGCTTCGACGTCGACCTGGCCACGAGCGACGGCACGGGCACGACCCTGCCGCTCGTGGTGGCCAACATGACCGCCATCTCCGGACGCCGCATGGCCGAGACCGTCGCCCGCCGCGGCGGCATCGCGATCATCCCCCAGGACATCCCGCTGGACGTCGTGGAGTCGACGGTGCGCCGGGTCAAGGCGTCCCACCCGGTCTACGAGACGCCGGTGACGCTCAGCCCGTCCACCACGGTCGGCGAGGCCATGAGCCTCATCCCCAAGCGCGCGCACGGCGCCGCGGTCGTCGTCGAGGACGGCAAGGTCCTGGGCGTCGTCACCGAGCGCGACGGCGCCGAGGTCGACCGGTTCACCCAGGTGCACGAGGTCATGAGCACGGACGTGCCGACCTTCGAGACCGGCCGTGACGCCCGCGACTACTTCAGCGAGCTCAGCGCCAGCCACCTCGAGCTCGCCCCGGTCGTCGACGGCGGCACGCTCGCCGGCGTCGTCGTCGCGGCCGGGCTGCTCGCGCTGGACCCGTCGCCGCTCGCGACCGTCCTGCTCGCCGTGCTGCTGCAGGTCGTGGCCGAGCTGCTGATCGGGCGCAACTACGCGCTCGCGCTGCTCGTGGTGACGCCCCTGGCCCTGCTGATGGTGCACCTGGCGGTGCCGTCGTCGCCGCGCGAGCTGATCGGCGACCGTGCGCTCGACACCGTGCTCGGCGCCTCCGTCGGCACCTTCGTGGTGGTCGCGGCCGCGCTCCTCGTGCGCCGGTCCCGGAGGCGCTAGAGGACGACCAGGTCGTCGCGGTGGACGAGCTCGCGGTCGTACTCGCCGCCGAGCTCGCGCACGAGGTCGTGGGTCGAGCGGCCGAGCATGGGGCCGACGTCCTCGCTGTCGAAGCCGGCCAGCCCGCGGGCCACGACCCGGCCCTGCGGGTCCGACCAGGTCGACGGGCTCGCCGGCGCCGAACGAGCCGGTGACCCGGGTGACGCCGGCCGCGAGCAACGACGCCTGACGCTCGACGATGGCCCGCACCGCGCCGTCGTCCAGGTGCAGCGCGCCCTGCGTCTCG
>NZ_JBNFNZ010000460.1:0-1916 GCF_057364525.1 Aeromicrobium sp. PFPM2_SD2 | reverse complement strand
GATCGCCGTCGTCACCGCGGTGACCCGCCGCGGAGCGGGCCCGGCACCGAGCTGGCCGACGCCCTGGCCCGGCACGGCGACCGCGTGCGCGTCCTCGACGGCCTCGACACCAAGGGCCTGGAGTTCGACGCGGTCGTGGTGCTCGAGCCCGACGAGATCACCGACGAGTCGCCCTCGGGCTGGCGGACGCTCTACGTCGTCCTGACCCGCGCCACGCAGCTGCTGACCACCGTGGGCACCAGCGACCGCTGGCTGAAGCGGGTCCGATGAGGCGGCTGCTCGCCGCGCTCGCGGCCCTCGTCCTGGGCCTGGTCGTGACGCTGGCCGTCGCGCTCACCGCCTTTCTGCACAGCGAGCGCGAGGTGTCGATCGGCGCGCACTCCTCGCTGGTACGCCCGACGCTCGACGGCTGGGCCACGCTCGACTTCGGGCCGCTGCTGCCGACGGTGCGGGTGCCGGTCGACGGCACGGCCGGCATCGGCGTCGAGATCGACCTCGGCGACAGCCAGGTCACGTCGCTGGAGCAGCTCGCCGCCCAGGACGCGGTCATCGCCAGCCAGCCGGCCGGTGAGATCCGCAAGGTCACCTCGACCGTCCAGGACATGGCCTGGGTCGCGCTGGCCAAGGGTGCGGGCGCCGGCGTGCTGACCGTGCTGCTCGCCGTCGGCGTGTGGCGCGTGACCGGGCCCGCGCGCCGGCGCGAGGTGCGCACCGCCTCGGCGAGCGGCTGCGTCACCCCGTCGCGGCGCACGATCGTCGGCGGCGTCGCCGTCACCGCGCTGGTCGCGGGGTCGGTCGTGGCGATCGCCCTGCCGGTCGACTACGCGGACGTGGCCGGCGACCGGTCGTGGCGGCCGATCACCGGCGTCTTCCCCGAGCTCGACGGCACCGACCCCGTGCTCGACACGGTGCAGATCGCCCAGGGCGCGGCCGCGTCCGGCGGCAGCGCGCTCGTCGAGGGCGCCCTGGCCACCTACCGCGAGTCGGTCAGCTTCTACGGCGACCTGGCCGAGACCGCGTCCCAGGCCGTGGTCCGCACGCCGCAGGAGGGCGAGACCACCGCCCTCGTCGTCACCGACCGGCACGACAACATCGGCATGGACCAGGTCGCCCGGGCCATCGCCGACCAGGCGCAGGCCTCGATGGTGCTCGACCTGGGCGACGACACCTCGGTCGGCGGCTCGTGGGAGGAGTTCAGCGTCAACTCCCTGGCCCGCGAGATGCGCGACCTCGCGGTCGTCGCCGTCGCCGGCAACCACGACACCGGCGGCCACATCCAGCGCTGGTACGACGACGCCGGATTCACCGTGCTCGACGGCGAGCCGGTCGACGTGGAGGGCGTCCGCTTCATCGGCATCAGCGACCCGCGCAGCTCGGGGCTGACGTCCGGCTACGAGGGCGACGCGGCCGACAACAGCGCCGCCCTGAAGCAGCAGGACGAGGCGCTCACCGAGGCGGCGTGCGAGGACGGCGACGTGTCCGTCGCGCTCGTGCACAGCGCGTCGTCGGCCAAGCAGCTGGCCGCGTCCGGCTGCGTCGACCTCGTGCTGTCCGGCCACCTGCACCGCCAGGTCGGGCCCGACGTCGTCGAGGGCGAGAACGGGCGCCGCACGGTAACGCTCACGACGGCGTCCACCGGGGGCGCGGTCTACGCCTTCGCCCTGGGCAGCAAGCTGCGCCGGGCCGCCCAGGTGACGATCGTGACGTTCCGCGACGGACGTCCCGTCGGCCTGCAGCCGGTCGACCTGGAGCCGGGCGGCATCGTCACGGTCCAGGACTTCGTGCCGATGGAGCCGTCGCCGCGCGACGCGGTGCAGGCGCTGCGCTGACCTGGCCTGCCTTCGCCGGCTCGTTGCGCTCGTGCAGGCCGGCCTCGGCCACCACGGTGCGCACGGGACGGCCCATCGACCGGGCCG
>NZ_JBNFNZ010000459.1:0-1928 GCF_057364525.1 Aeromicrobium sp. PFPM2_SD2 | reverse complement strand
CTGATCCGCGTCGCCCCTGCGCGCCGGCCGGGCCTGACCGCGCGGCCGGGCGGCCGGTCGCCGCTCGGTAGGGTTCACCCCATGCGCATGTCCCAGCTCTTCCTCCGCACCCTGCGTGACGACCCCGCCGACGCGGAGGTCCCCAGCCACAAGCTGCTCGTCCGGGCCGGGTTCGTCCGCCGTGTCGCGCCGGGCATCTACACGTGGCTGCCGCTGGGCCTGAAGGTGCTGGGCAAGGTCGAGAAGATCGTGCGCGAGGAGATGGACGCCATCGGCGCGCAGGAGGTGCGCTTCCCGGCGCTGCTGCCGCGCGAGCCCTACGAGGCGACCGACCGCTGGACCGAGTACGGCGACAACCTGTTCCGCCTGCACGACCGCCGCGGCGGCGACTACCTGCTCGGCCCCACGCACGAGGAGATGTTCACGCTCCTGGTGAAGGACCTGTACTCGTCGTACAAGGACCTGCCGCTGAGCCTGTACCAGGTGCAGACGAAGTACCGCGACGAGTCGCGGCCGCGCGCGGGCATCCTGCGCGGCCGTGAGTTCGTCATGAAGGACTCCTACTCCTTCGACGTCACCGACGCCGGGCTGGAGAAGAGCTACCAGGCGCACCGCGAGGCGTACGTCCGCATCTTCGACCGGCTGGGGCTGGAGTACGTCATCGTCAAGGCCGACTCCGGCGCGATGGGCGGCTCGGCCAGCGAGGAGTTCCTCGCCGTCGCCGAGACCGGCGAGGACACGTTCGCCCGCTCCCCGGGCGGCTACGCGGCCAACGTCGAGGCCGTCACCACCGTCGTCCCGGACGCTCTGCCGTACGACGACGTGCCCGCCGCGCACGTCGAGGACACCCCCGACACCCCGACCATCCAGACGCTGGTCGACCACCTCAACGCGGCGTTCCCGCGCGACGACCGTCCCTGGACGGCCGCCGACACGCTCAAGAACGTCCTGGTGATGCTGCACCACCCCGACGGCACCCGCGAGCCCCTGGCCGTGGGCGTGCCCGGCGACCGCGAGGTCGACGCCAAGCGCCTGGAGACCCAGGTGGCGCCGGCCGAGGTGGAGCCGTTCGAGGAGAAGGACTTCGCCCAGCACCCGTCGCTGGTCAAGGGCTACATCGGCCCGGGCGTCCTGGGCACCGAGAACGAGTCCGGCATCCGGTACCTGGTCGACCCCCGCGTGGTCGAGGGCACCCGCTGGGTCACCGGCGCGAACGCGCCGGGACGCCACGTCGTCGACCTGGTCGCCGGGCGTGACTTCACCGCCGACGGCACGATCGAGGCCGCCGAGGTGCGCGCGGGCGACCCGGCCCCCGACGGCTCGGGACCCCTGGAGCTGGCCCGCGGCATCGAGATGGGCCACATCTTCCAGCTCGGCCGCAAGTTCGCCGAGCGCCTGGGCCTGCAGGTGCTGGACGAGAACGGCAAGCTGGTGACGGTCACGATGGGCTCGTACGGCGTGGGCGTCTCGCGCGCGGTCGGCGTCATCATCGAGAACTCCCACGACGAGGCCGGCATGATCTGGCCCCGCGAGGTCGCACCGTTCGACGTGCACGTGGTCGTGGCCGGCAAGACGCCCGAGCTGTTCGAGGGGGCCGACCGGGTCGTCGCCGACCTCGAGGCCGCCGGGTTCGACGTGCTGCACGATGACCGCCCGAAGATGTCGCCCGGCGTGAAGTTCAAGGACGCCGAGCTCATCGGCGTCCCGACCATCGTCGTGGTGGGCAAGGGCCTGGTCGACGGCGTCGTCGAGGTCAAGGACCGCGCCACCGGCGAGCGCACCGACGTCCCGGTCGACCAGCTCGTCGCCCACCTGCGCGGCTGACTGAGCCGCTCAGCCGGCGGCGGGACGGTCGAGCCCGGGGAACGGCTGGGGCTCGCGTCCACGTCGTCGTCGAGCGCGGCGCGCGCAGCAGCCGCAGGCGGGCC
>NZ_JBNFNZ010000458.1:0-1928 GCF_057364525.1 Aeromicrobium sp. PFPM2_SD2 | reverse complement strand
CCTCGCGGGCGCCGCGTTCGCGGCGGCGGCGTTGCGGGGCGGCCACGACGGCGACGAGCGCGGCGAGCTCCTCGGGCGTCAGGTCGCCCTTCACGACCCGCAGCACCGGCTTGGCGGCCGGCGAGGGCGCCCCGGGGGTCTGCTCCTGCTCGCTCACAGCGGGATGTTCCCGTGCTTCTTGGGCGGCAGCGTCTCGCGCTTGGTCTTGAGCAGGCGCAGCGCCTTCACGACCTCGGCGCGGGTCTGCGAGGGCTGGATGACGGCGTCGATGTAGCCGCGCTCGGCCGCCACGTAGGGGTTGCAGAGCGAGTCCTCGTACTCGACCATCAGCTCCTGGCGACGCGCCTCCGGGTCGTCGGAGGCCGCGATCTCCTTGCGGAAGATGATGTTCGCCGCGCCCGAGGCGCCCATGACCGCGATCTGCGCCGTCGGCCAGGCGATGTTCACGTCGGCACCGAGGTGCTTGGAGCCCATGACGTCGTACGCGCCGCCGTACGCCTTGCGCGTGATGACCGTGACCAGCGGGACGGTGGCCTCGGCGTAGGCGTAGATGAGCTTGGCGCCGCGGCGGATGATGCCGTTCCACTCCTGGTCGGTGCCGGGCAGGAAGCCGGGCACGTCCACGAACGTCAGCACCGGGATGTTGAACGCGTCGCACGTGCGCACGAACCGCGCGGCCTTCTCGGAGGCGTCGATGTCCAGGCAGCCCGCGAACTGCATCGGCTGGTTGCCGACGACGCCGACGCTGCGGCCCTCGACCCGGCCGAAGCCGACGACGATGTTGGGCGCGAACAGCGCCTGCACCTCGAGGAAGTCGCCGTCGTCCAGCGTCGCCTCGATGACGGTGCGGATGTCGTACGGCTGGTTGGCCGAGTCCGGGATGAGCGTGTCGAGCGCGAGGTCGGTCTCGCTCGGCTCCAGGTCGACGACCTCGTCGTAGACCTCGGGCTCCTCGAGGTTGTTCTGCGGCAGGTAGGAGATGAGCGCCTTGACGTACTCCAGGGCGTCGTGCTCGTCGTGGCCCATGTAGTGGGCGTTGCCGCTCTTGGTGTTGTGCGTGCGGGCGCCGCCGAGCTCCTCCATCGAGACGTCCTCGCCGGTGACGGTCTTGATGACGTCGGGGCCGGTGATGAACATGTTGGAGGTCTGGTCGACCATCACGGTGAAGTCGGTGACCGCGGGGGAGTACACGTGGCCGCCGGCGCACGAGCCCATGATCAGGCTGATCTGCGGGATGACGCCCGAGGCGTGCACGTTGCGCTTGAAGATCTCGCCGTACAGGCCGAGCGAGACGACGCCCTCCTGGATGCGGCGCGGCGCCTCGTTGATGCCGATGATCGGGCTGCCGGTCTTGAGCGCCAGGTCCATGACCTTGAGGATCTTCTCGCCGTAGACCTCGCCGAGGCTGCCGCCGAAGACGCTGAAGTCCTGGCTGAAGACGCACACCTGGCGGCCGTCGATCGTGCCGTAGCCGGTGATGACGCCGTCGCCGAGCGGACGGTTCCGCTGCTGGTCGAAGGCGACGCTGCGGTGCCGCGCGAGGGCGTCCAGCTCGACGAACGAGCCCTCGTCGAAGAGCTGCTCGATGCGCTCGCGGGCGCTCTGGCGTCCCTTCTTGTGCTGCTTCTCCTTGGCGCGCTCGGCCATCTCGACGGTGGCCTCGTGCTGGCGGCGCTGGAAGTCGCTGATCTTCCCCGCCGTGGTGTGCAGCTCCGGGTGGACCTCGATCTGTTCGCTCACCGCCTCAGGGTATCCAGGGGCCCTGGGCGGGGTGTGTGAGGCTAGTCATATGGCCTACGAGGACCTCGACCGACCGCCCCTGGACGTGCGCGCGCTGCGCACCGCGCTCGTCCGCACGAGCTGGTCGGACGTGCGCGTCAGCGCCCGCACGGGCAGCACGAACGCCGACCTCGCGGCGCTCGCGCGGG
>NZ_JBNFNZ010000457.1:0-1930 GCF_057364525.1 Aeromicrobium sp. PFPM2_SD2 | reverse complement strand
CCTCGGCGGCCGTGGCCGGACGGTCCTTGAGCAGCGCGGGACGCTCGGCGTCGCGCGCCTTGGGCTCGCCGCCGTCGAAGCCGGCGGCGATGACCGTCACGCGCACCTCGTCGCCCAGGGCGTCGTCGATGACCGCGCCGAAGATGATCTTGGCCTCGGGGTGCACGGCGTCGGCCACGAGCCCGGCCGCCTCGTTGATCTCGAACAGGCCCAGGTCCGAGCCGCCCGAGATGGACAGCAGCACGCCGCGGGCCCCCTCGATCGACGCCTCGAGCAGCGGGCTGGAGACGGCCATCTCGGCCGCGACCGCCGCGCGCTGCTCGCCGCGCGCCGAGCCGATGCCCATGAGGGCGGAGCCGGCGTCGGACATGACCGACTTCACGTCGGCGAAGTCGAGGTTGATCAGGCCCGGGGTCGTGATGAGCTCGGTGATGCCCGAGACGCCCTGCAGGAGCACCTGGTCGGCCTGGCGGAAGGAGTCCAGCAGGCTGACGTTCTTGTCGCTGATGCTGAGCAGCCGGTCGTTCGGGATGACGATGAGGGTGTCGACCTCCTCGCGCAGCGCCTCGATGCCGGCCTCGGCCTGCATGGAGCGGCTGCGGCCCTCGAACTTGAACGGGCGCGTCACGACACCGATCGTCAGGGCGCCGAGCGAGCGCGCGATGCGGGCCACGACCGGTGCGCCGCCGGTGCCGGTGCCGCCGCCCTCGCCTGCCGTCACGAAGACCATGTCGGCACCCTTGATGGCCGCCTCGATCTCCTCGGCGTGGTCCTCGGCGGCGCGCTTGCCGATCTCGGGGTTGGCGCCGGCACCGAGGCCGCGGGTGGACTCGCGGCCCACGTCCAGCTTCACGTCGGCGTCGCTCATGAGCAGCGCCTGCGCGTCGGTGTTGATGGCGATGAACTCGACACCCTTGAGGCCGACCTCGATCATGCGGTTGACGGCGTTGACGCCGCCTCCGCCGATACCGACGACCTTGATGACGGCGAGGTAGTTCTGCACGGCCATCGGCTCGCACCTTTCGCTGATACTTCGAAGACTCGGGGCCGGGGCTGAACCCTAACCCTTGACCTCAGGGTTATAGTTATGTCAACCTCGACACCACTGAATCTACGGACCGCTCGGCCGTGCGCGGCGCCGACACGCCGACGGGCGCGGTCGGGAGTCGGACGGGTCAGCTCGTGGTGGGCGTGTCCGGGGCGCTCACGTCGTAGACCTCGGCCTTCAGCTCCAGCAGCCGGTCGACCACGCGCAGCTTGGCGGTGGCCTCCCCCGGGCTGCCCCAGACGAGCGTGCGTCCGTGCCGCAGGCGCAGCCGGACGTCGTCGCGGGTGTCGGGCAGCTCGCGCTCGGACCTGCTCGTGCAGGGACGGTGCCCGCCGCTGCACGACGGCGACGACCTCCGCCGCGGCCTGCAGCGCGCGTCGGCGCTCCCGCTCCCCCGAGGCCGAGGACGTGACCTCGAGCAGCCCCTTCGGCGGGCGCGGGTACGTGCGGAAGGCGACGCCCTCCCCGTCGAGACCGCGCACCGTGCCGTCGTCACGGGTCCAGACCACGGCCACCCGCTCGGTCACCTCGACCACCACGGTGTGCGGCCAGTCGCGACGCACCTCGACCGAGGCGACGCGCAGCAGCTCGTCGGTCACCCGCTGCTCGACGGCGTCGGTGTCGAGCCGGGCCAGCGGGGTGCCCTCGGGCACGTCCGCCACGAGCGCGACCCGGGTGGTGGAGATCGTGTCGACGCCGCGGACCTCGACCTTGCGGACGCCCAGCACGTCGGAGAACCACACCAGCCACACGAGCACGCCGGCCAGGACGAGCAGCACCAGGGCCAGCACCCGCCGTCGCCAGCGCTGCCAGCGCCCGGCGCGGCGTCGCTGCTCGAAACAGCCGCTGGCTCACCGCTGCCCCAGCGCCGCCAGGACCGCC
>NZ_JBNFNZ010000456.1:0-1930 GCF_057364525.1 Aeromicrobium sp. PFPM2_SD2 | reverse complement strand
CGACCCGGCCGACGCGCGGGCCGGGGTATCGCCGCGACGCTGCTCGCCGACCTGCTGGACGCGGCCCGTGAGCGCGGCGCCGAGCGGATGCTGCTCGAGGTCGCCGACTCCAACGCGTCCGCCCGTCGGCTGTACGAGCGGGCCGGGTTCGCGACCATCGCCACCCGCCGCCGCTACTACCCGTCCGGCGCGGACGCCCTGGTGATGGAGCGCGTCCTGTGACCGAGCGGCGCGGGGGCGCGTCGTGAGCTCGGTGATGGACGAGATCCGCAGCTGGCCGTTCGCGCTGGCGTGGCTGACGCTGTTCGCGATCGTCCTGCTCCGTGCCGGTGCCACCTACGCGCTCGGCCGGCTCGTCGCCGCCGGCGTCGTGCGCCGCTGGCAGCCCGGCGAGCGCACCCAGCGGGCCGTGGACCAGGTGCACCGGTGGGGGCCGCCGGTCGTGGCGCTGAGCTTCCTCACCGTCGGCGCCCAGTCCGCGGTGAACGCGGCCGCAGGGCTCTCGCGCATGCGCGTGCCCCGCTACCTGCTCGGCCTGGTGCCCGGCGCGGCGGTCTGGGCGACCGTCTGGAGCACCGTCGGCTTCGCCGCCTTCTACGCCGTGGTCGAGCTCAGCGAAGGACGTCCGGGGTCGCTGGCGGTGGTGCTCGTCACGGTGCTCGTGATCGCCGCCCTCGTCGTGGTCTCGGGACGCTCGGGCCGCCGCTCGTAGCGATTGCGCCTCGGCGTCAGCGTGCCAAGGTGGAGGGCATGAGCGAGATTCCCCCTCCCGAGAACACCGACGACCAGATCACGTACGAGAAGTCCGAGGCGCAGGATCAGATGCAGCCGTACGACACGCTGAACGACCGCGGCGTGGACGACGTGCTGGACGAGGGGTACACCGCGCCCGAGAAGTGGTCGGCCGGCGAGGGCTTCGGCACCACGGCCGAGGAGCAGCGCCAGGGCGAGACGCTCGAGCAGCGTCTGGGCCAGGAGGAGCCCGAGCCCGACCCGTACGAGGCGCAGAGCGAGGACCTGGACGACGGCGAGGTCGGCGGCCAGCGCGCCGGACGCCTGGTCGACCCCGACGGCGGCATCGGCCTGGACGAGGAGAAGGACCTCGTGGGCGACGACGTGGGCATCGACGCCGGTGCCGCGGGTGCCGAGGAGGCCGCCGTGCACGTCGTCGACGACAACGAGGACCCCGAGTCCCTCTGAGACGGTGCAGTGCACACGTGTGCACTACGCTCGGCCCATGCGCGACCTCACCTACCCGCCCGTCATCTGGACGGCCAAGACCCTGTTCAAGGTGCTGGGGATGAGGTTCCAGACGTCCGGCACCGAGCACGTCCCGCGCGAGGGCGGCGCGATCCTGGCCGCCAACCACATCGGCTACGTGGACTTCGTCTTCGACGGACTGGCCGCCCACCCCAGCAAGCGGCTGGTGCGGTTCATGGCCAAGCGCGAGGCGTTCGACCACAAGGTCTCCGGGCCGATCATGCGGTCGCTGCACCACGTGAGCGTCGACCGCGAGAACGGCGAGGCGTCCTACCGGGAGGCGGTCGAGCTCGCGCGGGCCGGCGAGATCGTCGGCATCTTCCCCGAGGCCACGATCAGCCGGTCCTTCGAGATCAAGGAGCTCAAGACCGGCGCGGTCCGCATGGCCGCGGAGGCGGGCGTCCCGCTGATCCCGATGGTCACGTGGGGCACGCAGCTGCTCAAGACCAAGGACCACCCCAGCGACATCTGGGGCCGGGGCAAGACGATCGCGCTGCACGTCGGCGAGCCGCTCGACGTCACCGGCGAGGACCCGGTGGCCGAGACGCAGCGGCTGCGCGAGGCCATGACGGCGCTGCTGGACAAGGCGATCGCCGAGTACCCGCTGTCGCCCGTGGGCCAGTGGTGGGCGCCCGCCCGCCACGGCGGCCTGGCGCCGACGCCCGAGGAG
>NZ_JBNFNZ010000455.1:0-1933 GCF_057364525.1 Aeromicrobium sp. PFPM2_SD2 | reverse complement strand
CGAACGCGGCGTCCCGCCTCGCGGTCGTCGTGGTCGCGCAGCCGCAGCAGGCTCGACGGGTGCACCGTCACGAGCACCGGCACGGACGCGCCGCGGACCTTCAGCGCGTCGCTGAGCGGCTTCCCGCGCACCTCGCCGATCGTCACCGACCGGCCGGTCACGGCGCGGGCCGCGGTCGCCCCGAGCGCCACCACGGCGTCGGGACGCACGACGTCCAGCTCGGCCTCCAGCCACGGGTGGCACGCCTTCACGTGCGCGATCGCGGGCTTGTCGTGGATCCGCCGCTTGCCGACGACGTGGTGGCGGAAGTGCTTCACGGCGTTCGTCAGGTAGACGTCCTCGCGCACGATGCCGGCTTCCTCCAACGCGCTGTCGAGCAGCCGCCCGGCCGGTCCGACGAACGGCTCGCCCTCACGGTCCTCGTGGTCGCCGGGCTGCTCCCCGACGAGCAGAGCCGCGCGCGGGCCGGTCCGTCGGAGAAGACGACCTGCGTCGCGTCGCGGTACAGCTCGCACCCGCGGCAGTCGGCGGCGGCCCGGCGCAGGGCGGTCATCCCGCCCGAGCCGGGCACCCAGGGGCTCGCGTCGTCGGTCATCGACCGCCCGATACCCGTGCGACCCCGGGCGAAACGGGCGTCCCGGACCCCCGATTTCACCCCCTCGGGAGGGTGCTGCTAATGTTCTTTCTCGCGCGCCATTAGCTCAATTGGCAGAGCAGCTGACTCTTAATCAGCGGGTTCGGGGTTCGAGTCCCTGATGGCGCACCAGCCCGAAGGCCCTCACCACGGTGGGGGCCTTCGGCGTTCCGGCAGCACTACGCTCGTCGCATGTACGTGCCCGCCCCGAACGCCGTCGACGACGAGTCCCAGGTCCGCGCCATGGTCGCGCGCTCGGCACCGGCGAGCTGGTCACGGTCGGCCCCGACGGGTACCCGGTCGCGACCCTGCTGCCGGTGCTCTGGGACGGCGACACGGTGGTGGCGCACATGGCCCGCGCCAACGACCACTGGCGGTCGCTGCTCGAGCCGACCAAGGCGCTGCTCGTCGTCACCGGACCGCAGGCCTACGTCTCCCCCGCCTGGTACGCCAGCAAGGCCGAGCACGGCAAGGTCGTGCCCACCTGGAACTACGAGTCCGTCCACCTGACCGGCACCGTGCGCGTGCACGACGACGTCGACTGGCTGCGCACCGCGGTGACCCGGCTGACCGACGCCCACGAGCAGCCGCGCCCCGAGCCGTGGGCGGTCACCGACGCGCCCGAGCGGTACACCTCCGGGATGCTGCGGGCGATCGTCGGCGTGGAGCTCACCGTCGAGCGCGTCGAGGCCAAGCGCAAGTACAGCCAGAACCGCTCGGACGCCGACCGCGCCGGCGTCGTCGCGGGCCTGCGCGACGAGTCCGACCCGCGCGCGTCCGCCGTCGCCGACGCCATGGAGTCCTGAGGATCGGACTCGCCGGGCGGACGCCCGCGGCCGGACGTACCGTCGAGACGTGTCCCGCCCGACCCCGCTGCAGCTGCTCGTCGGTGCCGCCTGGTTCTTCTCCGTCGGGTGGCTCGCGATCACCGTGCTCGTCATGACCGCCGACCGGCTCTACGGCCTCGGCTGGGCCCATCCGGCTGCCGTCGTCGCCGCCTGGTTCGTCATGCTCGGCACCACCGTGCTCCTGGTGCGGGCCGGCGGACGCGCGCTCGTCGACGCCGCGCAGCGCCGCGGACTGCTCCCCTGGTGACGGAACCATGACAGACGCCCGCACGTTGACCGGGCAAGGAGGTACCACCCTGATGAAGTGCCCCATCGACGGCGCGACCCTGACCATGAGCGAGCGCTCCGGCATCGAGATCGACTACTGCCCCGAGTGCCGCGGCGTGTGGCTCGACCGCGGCGAGCTCGACCAAGATCCTCGACCGCGCCGCGGCCAGAGACCGGGCGGCCG
>NZ_JBNFNZ010000454.1:0-1935 GCF_057364525.1 Aeromicrobium sp. PFPM2_SD2 | reverse complement strand
CTCGGCCGCGGCCCCCCACGGCGCTGAGCGTGCCCGCCGGCGTCCCGCGGACCGACCTGGCCGCGGCCCTCCTCGACCCGGTGGTGCGCCGATGATCACCCGACTGACCAAGGTCCAGCTCGTCGTCTTCGCGCTGATCACCCTGCTGGGCGGCGCGTTCGTCGGCGGCCGCTACGCCGAGCTCGACCGGCTCGTCATCGACCGCACCTATCCCGTCGTCGCCACGTTCGCCGACTCCGGCGGCATCTTCGTCGGCGCCGAGGTGACCTACCGCGGCATCGGCGTGGGCAAGGTCGGCGACCTGCAGTTCGTCGAGGAGGGGGTCGAGGCGCGCCTGGACCTCGAGGACGGCGCCCCGCGCATCCCGGCCGACGTCGAGGCCCGCGTCGCCAACAAGTCCGCCATCGGCGAGCAGTACGTCGACCTGCGCCCGCGCACGTCCGGCGGCCCCTACCTGGCCGAGGGCTCGACGATCGACCGCGACGACACCCGCATCCCGCTCGACACCGCCACCGTGCTGGTCGACGTCAACGACCTCGTCGCGTCGGTCGACACCCAGGACCTCGCGATCGTCGTCGACGAGCTGGGCCAGGCCTTCGAGGGCGTCGGTCGCGACCTGTCGCGCATCCTCGACACGTCCATGGAGGTCGTCGCCGACGCCACCGAGAACCTGGACGCGACCCGCCGCCTGATCCGCGACTCGGACTCGGTGCTGCAGACCCAGATCGACAAGTCGGCGCAGATCGGCTCGTTCTCGCGCGACCTGCGGCTGCTGTCGGACACGCTCGTCGACGCCGACCCGGACCTGCGCCGCCTGCTCGACGAGGGCCCGGGCAGCGCCGCGCTCGTCGACGCCGTCGTCGGCGAGAACGAGGAGGACCTGACCGAGCTGCTCGGCAACCTCACGTCGTCGGTCGAGCCGCTGTCGCGCCGCACCGCCGGGCTGCAGGCCATCTACATCCTGTACCCGTACCTCGTGCAAGGTTCGTACAGCGTCGTCGACAAGGGGCCGGACGGCCGCTACGACGCGTCGTTCGGCCTGGTGCTCACGCCGACGCCGAAGGCGTGCGAGGACGGCTACACCGCGGCCGAGCGTCCGGCCGAGGACCGCACGACGCAGGAGTTCGACGTGGGCACCGACTGCACGGACCCCGACCTCGTCCCGCGCGGTCGCGGACGTCGTCGGTCAACCGACCGCCAGCGGCTTCGGAGGGGAAGCCGTCCACCGAGGGAGAGAACACATGGAGCGCACTGCTTCTGGGACCGAGCACGGCGAGGTGACCGAGGGTCCGCCGCGCGGGGTCGTCCGCCTGCTCGTCGCGCTGGTCGTCCTGGGCGTCCTGCTGGGCGTGGCCGGCCTGGTCGTGCCGCGCGCGTTCGCCGGCGACGACGACGGCGCCGCCCGCCAGGACCTGGTGACGGCCGCGAACGACTTCGCCACCGCCTACAACACCTACGACGTCGCCGAGCTGGAGGACTACCAGCAGCGGATGGCCGGCCTGCTGACCGACGACTACCGCGAGCAGTTCGACCAGGTCACCGAGGCGATCTTCGGCGCGCTCACCGCCAAGAAGCAGCGCAGCAGCGACCCCGAGGTGCTGGGCGTGGCGATCGACTCCTTCGACGCGGACTCCGCCGAGGTGCTCGTCGCGGTCGACGCGTCGATCTCCAACACCGACCAGAAGACCGCGGTGCGCCGGCACTTCCGCTGGAAGGTCGCGTTCCTGCGCCAGGACGGCGCGTGGCGCGTCGACGACTTCGAGAGCATCGCGGCGATGACGGCCGAGACCGGCCAGCCCCAGACCCCGAAGGAGGACGGCCAGTGAGCGACCCCAAGCGCCCCGCCCGGCGCCGGATCGCCGGCGAGACCCGTCCGGGATCCACCTCCACCGCCCGCGCCCGGCCACCACGACCGCGCCCCGTCCGGTGCGCACG
>NZ_JBNFNZ010000453.1:0-1939 GCF_057364525.1 Aeromicrobium sp. PFPM2_SD2 | reverse complement strand
CCGGCTCGGCATCGACGTGGGCGACGCCCGCATCGGGTCGCCGACCTGCGACCCGACGGGCGTCATCGCCACCCCCGTCGAGACCGTGCCGGCCGCCGCGACGCCATCGCGCGCATCGCGGCCCTGGCCGCCGAGCACGACGTGATGGAGTGCGTCGTCGGCCTGCCGCTGAGCCTCTCGGGTGCCGAGGGGCCGGCCGCGGCGAAGGTCCGGCTGTTCGCCGCGGAGCTGCAGCAGGCGGTCTCCCCGGCGGGCGTCCGGCTGTTCGACGAGCGGATGACTACGATGACCGCTGACGCGATGCTGCGTCAGGCCGGACGGACCGGACGCGGCAAGGCGAGCCGTGGCAAGCGCCAGGTCATCGACCAGGCGGCCGCTACCGTGATCCTCCAGACGGCACTCGACACCGAGCGGAGCCGGGGCAGCGCGCCCGGCGAGACCTTGTGAGGACGTATGACTGACAGCGGGCTCGGCCTCTTCGGCGACCAGGAGCAGCAACCGGCACCGTCCAGCGCTCCCGGGCGGCGACGGGCCCCCAAGAAGCGGCGCAGCCTCAAGCCGCTGCGCTGGATCATCGTGCTCGCCGTCGTGGCGGCGCTCGTGCTCGGCAGCGTCTGGGCCTGGAAGAAGGCCGACAGCTTCCTCAACGGTCCTGAGGACTACACCGGTCAGGGCACCGGCGAGGTCGTCGTCGAGATCAAGAAGGGCGACACCGGCTCCGACATCGCCCGCACCCTGTACGAGGCCGGGGTCGTCAAGAGCAGCGCGGCGTTCTACGAGCTGTCGCTGACCGACGACCGGGCCGCCTCGTTCCAGCCCGGCTTCTTCCAGCTGCGCAAGCAGATGTCCGCCGAGTGGGCGATGCGCGAGCTGACCGACCCGAAGAACCGGGTCGAGGGCAAGGTGACGATCCCCGAGGGGGCGCGCGTCGGGCAGATCGTCGAGGCGATCGCCAAGAACACCGAGATCGCCCAGGAGGACCTGGAGAAGGCGCTCGAGGACCCGAGCTCGATCGGCCTGCCCGAGGCGGCCGGCGGCAACCCCGAGGGCTGGCTCTACCCGGCCACGTACACGGTCCCGCCGGGCACGTCGGCCACCGACATCCTCAGCCAGATGGTGAAGAAGACCCTCGCGGTCGAGGAGGACCTCGACATCGACGCGCGAGCGGACGCGCTGGGGTTCTCCAAGGAGGAGATCCTCATCATCGCCAGCATCCTGGAGTACGAGGTCAACCGCGACGAGGACTTCGGCAAGGCCGCGCGGGTCATCTACAACCGGCTCGAGCAGGACATGCCGCTGCAGATGGACTCGACCGTCGCGTACGTGAGCGGACGTGAGGGCGACGTGTTCACGACCGCCGAGGAGCGGGACGCGGACTCGGAGTACAACACCTACAAGTACCCCGGCCTGCCGCCCGGACCGATCGGCTCGCCGGGTGAGGCGACCCTCGAGGCCGCGCTCAACCCGACCAAGGGCGACTGGCTGTACTTCGTGGCCGACCCCGAGAACGGCGGCACGGTGTTCACCGAGTCCTACTCCGAGCACCTGCGCAACGTCGAGCGGCTGCAGCAGTTCTGCCGCGAGAGCGAGAAGTGCTGATGCCGACCCGCTGCGCGGTCCTGGGCTCGCCGGTCGCCCACTCGCTGTCGCCGGCCATGCACCGGCACGCCTACGCCGAGCTCGGCCTGGACTGGGAGTACGACGCCCACGAGGTCGACGAGGCCGGGCTCGAGGGCTTCCTGGCCGGGCTGGACGACTCGTGGCGCGGGCTGTCGTGCACGATGCCGCTCAAGCAGCGCGCCCTGGCGCTCGCCGACGAGGCCGACCCGTTCGCCCGTCTCGTGGGCGTCGCCAACACGCTGGTGCGCACCGAGCGCCGGCGGCTGGCGCGCGCACACACCGACACCAGCGCCGCCGTCGCGGCGCTGGACGAGCAGGG
>NZ_JBNFNZ010000452.1:0-1947 GCF_057364525.1 Aeromicrobium sp. PFPM2_SD2 | reverse complement strand
CACCGGCGTCGAGACCGACGGCGGCGTGCACGACGCCGACCTCGTCGTGCTGGGGCTGGGCGTCACCGCGCGCAACGAGCTCGTCGCCCGACGCCGTCGAGCTCGGGGCGAAGGGCGGCATCGTCGTCGACGAGCACCAGGCCGTCCCCGGCCACGACCGGGTCTGGGGCGGCCGGGCGACTGCGTCGTGACCCGCCACCGGCTCACCGGCGAGCTCGTCCACGTGCCGCTAGGCACCCACGCGAACAAGCAGGGCCTGGTCGCCGGACGCGCGATCGCGGCCGCCGTGACCGGCGACGAGTCCCTGCGCGGCGTGCCGTTCGCCGGGGTCGTCGGCACCGCCATCACCAAGGTCTGCGACCTGGAGATCGCGGTCACCGGGCTCAGCGAGTCGGCCGCGCGCGACGCGGGGCTCGACCCGGTGGTCGCCACCATCGAGTCCACGACGTCGGCGGGCTACTTCCCCGGCGCCGAGCAGCTGACGCTGCGCCTGGTCGTCGACCGCGGCAGCCGCCTGCCAGTCGGCGCGCAGATCGTCGGACGCCAGGGCGCGGGGTGGCGCATCGACACCCTGGCGATGGCGCTGTGGACGTCCACGACCGTCGACGACCTGGCCATGACCGACCTCGCGTACGCCCCGCCGTTCTCGTCGGTGTGGGACCCGGTGCAGGTCGCGGCCCGCGTCGCGGCCCGGCGCCTCGGCACTATGGTGTGATCGACGCAACCCGCCGAGCGAGAACCGCACAGAGGAGCCCTCATGCCCGTCGCCACCCCTGAGATCTACGCCGAGATGCTCGACAAGGCCAAGCGCGAGAAGTTCGCGTACCCGGCCATCAACGTCTCCTCGTCGCAGACCCTGAACGCGGCGCTCGCCGGCTTCGCCGAGGCCGAGAGCGACGGCATCATCCAGATCTCCACCGGCGGCGCCGAGTACCTCTCCGGCCCGACGGTCAAGAACATGGTCTCCGGCTCGCTGGCCTTCGCCGCCTTCGCGCAGGAGGTGGCCAAGAAGTACCCGGTCAACGTCGCGCTCCACACCGACCACTGCCCCAAGGACAAGCTGGACGGCTTCGTCCGCCCGCTGCTGGCGGCGTCCACCGAGCGGGTCCAGGCCGGCGGCCTGCCGTACTTCCAGTCGCACATGTGGGACGGCTCGGCGGTCGCCCTGGAGGAGAACCTGCAGATCGCCGAGGAGCTGCTGGCGGCGGCCGCGGCGGCCAAGGTCGTGCTCGAGGTCGAGATCGGCGTCGTCGGTGGCGAGGAGGACGGCGTCGAGGGCGGCATGGGCGAGCACCTCTACACGACCGCCGAGGACGCGCTGGCGACCGCGGCCGCGCTCGGCGTCGGTGAGAAGGGCCGCTACCTGACCGCGCTCACGTTCGGCAACGTGCACGGCGTCTACAAGCCGGGCAACGTCAAGCTGCGCCCGGAGATCCTCAAGCAGGCCCAGGACGTCGTCGGCGAGAAGTACGGCGTCGACCGTCCCTTCGACCTGGTCTTCCACGGCGGCTCGGGCTCGCTGCCCGAGGAGATCGCCGCGGCGGTCGACTACGGCGTCATCAAGATGAACGTCGACACCGACACCCAGTACGCGTTCACCCGTCCGGTCGCCGGCCACATGCTGAGCAACTACGACGGCGTGCTGAAGATCGACGGCGAGGTCGGCAACAAGAAGACGTACGACCCGCGCGCCTGGGGCAAGGCGGCCGAGGCCGGCATGGCCGCGCGCGTCGTCGAGGCGTGCCAGGCGCTGCGCTCGTCGGGCACCAAGCTCTGACCCACCCCCGACGCACGCCCCGGGAGCGCTGTCTCCCGGGGCCGTCGTGCGTCCTCGCCGCTGAGCGTGACGTTGTGCACGCGACACGCCGGTGCGGGCGTGCACAACGTCACGCCCAGCGCGGGGGTGAGGGTCTAGGCCTGCTGCCGAGCACCACCAGGTCGTGCGGC
>NZ_JBNFNZ010000451.1:0-1948 GCF_057364525.1 Aeromicrobium sp. PFPM2_SD2 | reverse complement strand
GTCATGGCGCTGTACCAGGACGCCGCCCCCGGCCGGCATCCCGCGCGACGTCCTCGTGCCGGCGCTGCCGGCCGACGCCGACGCGCTGGAGGCGCTGCTGGGCGAGCTGCGCGGCGGTCCGGTCAGCCTGCGCGTGCCGCAGCGGGGCGACAAGAAGCGCCTGCTCGAGACGGTCGGGCAGAACGCCAAGCAGGTCATGGCCCGGCACAAGCTCAAGCGCGCCGGCGACCTCACCGCGCGCAGCCTGGCGCTGGAGGAGATCCAGGAGGCGCTCGACCTGCCCACGGCTCCGCTGCGCATCGAGTGCTACGACATCTCCAACCTCCAGGGCACCGAGATCGTCGCGTCCATGGTGGTGTTCGAGGACGGCCTGCCGCGCAAGTCCGAGTACCGCCGCTTCGCCATCCGGCACGAGGGCCAGAGCGACGTGGCGGCCATGCACGAGGTCATCACGCGCCGCTTCGAGCGCCTGCTCAAGGCGCGCGCCGAGGGCGCCGACGCCGCCGGCATCGATCCGGAGACCGGCAAGCCGAAGAAGTTCGCGTACGCTCCCGCGCTGGTGGTCGTCGACGGCGGTCCGCCGCAGGTCGCCGCGGCCCAGCAGGCGATGGACGAGCTCGGCATCACCGACGTCGCGCTGTGCGGCCTGGCCAAGCGGCTCGAGGAGGTCTGGGTCCCCGACGACGAGGACCCGGTCATCATGCCGCGCACGAGCGAGGGGCTGTACCTGCTGCAGCGCGTCCGCGACGAGGCGCACCGCTTCGCCATCACCCACCACCGCCAGCGGCGCAGCAAGTCGATGGTCGTCAGCGAGCTGGACTCCGTGCCCGGCCTCGGCCCCACCCGCATCAAGGCGCTGCGCAAGACGTTCGGCTCGGTGAAGGCCATGCGCGCGGCCACCGTCGAGCAGCTCGCCGACGTCCCGGGCATCGGCCCGGCGACGGCCGCGGCCATCCACGCCGCCCTGAACGACGACGCCCCCGCGGCGGCGTCCGGTACGGTCGCGGTCAACACCGCCACCGGAGAGATCCTGGAGGACTGAATGCCCCGGTTCGACGAGTTCGTGCTGGTGACCGGCATGACCGGCGCGGGCCGCGGCACCGCGGCGAAGGTGCTGGAGAAGCTCGGCTACTACGTCGTCGACAACCTGCCGGCGGCGCTGCTGCCGCAGGTGGTCCGCACGGCCGAGCAGCTCGACGGGTTCGTCGGCCTGGCCGTCGTCGTCGACGCGCGCTCCGGACCGTTCTTCGGCGAGCTGTTTGACGCCGTGGAGTCCATCCGCGACTCCGGCGTCACCCCGCTCGTGCTGTACCTCGAGGCGGCCGACGAGGTGCTCGTGCGCCGCCAGGAGGCGGCCCGGCGCCCGCACCCGCTCAGCCGCGAGGGTCGGCTCATGGACGGCTTCGCCCGCGAGCGCGAGCTGCTGCGCCCCTGGCGCGGACGCGCGAACGTCGTCATCGACACCACCAACCTCAACACCCACCAGCTCGCGTCCCGGGTGCGCGCCGCCTTCCACGAGCCCGAGTCCGGTGGCCTGCGCGCGTCGGTGGTCTCGTTCGGCTTCAAGTACGGGCTGCCGATCGACGCCGACATGGTCGCCGACATGCGCTTCCTGCCCAACCCGTTCTGGGTCGACGACCTGCGCCCGCTCAGCGGCCTGGACGTCCCGGTGGCCGACTACGTCCGGGCCCAGCCGCGGGCCGAGGAGTTCCTGGAGCGCTACGAGGAGCTCGTCGCGCTGCTGACCGACGGCTTCCTCAAGGAGGACAAGCACTTCCTCACCATCGCCATCGGCTGCACCGGCGGACGCCACCGCAGCGTCGCGATGGCCGAGGCGTTCGCCGAGCGGCTGCGCGGGCACCAGGTGCCGACGCTCGTCGTCCACCGCGACCTGGGACGCGAGTAGTGAGCCGCGGTCGCCACCTCGCGGGGCAGCGGGGCGCGCCGG
>NZ_JBNFNZ010000450.1:0-1955 GCF_057364525.1 Aeromicrobium sp. PFPM2_SD2 | reverse complement strand
GCTGGAGTGGCTGCAGGGCAGCGCGCTGGCCCACGACGACGTCATGGACGACTCCGACACCCGCCGCGGACGTCCGAGCCTGCACCGCGAGTTCGCCGCCCGGCACCGCGCCGACGGCCGCGTCGGCGACCCGGACGTGTACGGCCGCGCCGTCGCCATCCTGCTCGGCGACCTCATGCTGTCGTGGTGCGACGAGATGCTGCGCGACTGCGGCCTGGACGTCACCGCCGCCGGGGCAGTGCTCGACGAGTGCAAGACCGAGGTCGTCGCCGGCCAGCTGCTCGACGTGGCCGGGCAGACCGTGCCGTCGCTCAGCGTCGAGGAGGCCCTGCGCGTCGTCCGCTACAAGTCGGCCAAGTACAGCGTCGAGCGTCCGCTGCACCTGGGCGCCGCGCTCGCCGGGGGCGACGCCGCGCTGACCGAGGTGCTCAGCGCCGTCGGTCTGCCGCTGGGCGAGGCGTTCCAGCTGCGCGACGACGTCCTCGGCGTCTTGCGGGACCCGCCGAGACCGGCAAGCCGGCCGGCGCGACCTGCGCGAGGGCAAGCGCACCGTCCTGGTGGCCCGCGCCGCCGAGCGGCTCTCGCCGGCGACCGCCAGCGCCTGCACGAGGGACTGGGTCACGCCGAGCACGTGCCGGCGCTCAGCGCGATGCTGCGCGAGTCCGGCGGCCTGGACGCGGTCGAGGTCGACATCGACGAGCGCGTGGCCGCCGCCCGCGCCGCGATGGCCGACGTGGACGAGCCGCCCGCACGCTGCTGGGCGACCTGCTCGACCGGGCGACCCGCCGCACCCGGTAGCGGGTCCGGACGGCGCGGCGGTGGGGGCCGGCGGGCGCCGACTCTCTAGAATCAGCGGCCAGGGGTCCGTCCGACGACTCCGCGGGGAACAGGAGCGAGCGATGGCGGCACGAGGAGACGAGGCCCTGCGCGGCCGCGTCCTCGAGGACCGCTACGTGATCGGCGAGCGCATCGCCCGCGGCGGCATGGCCAGCGTCTTCCTCGGGCACGACCGGCGGCTGGACCGCCAGGTCGCGGTCAAGGTGATGCACCAGGGCCTGGGCGACGACGAGCAGTTCACCGACCGCTTCGTCCGCGAGGCGCGGTCGGCGGCCAAGCTCAACCACCCCAACGTCGTGGCCGTCTTCGACCAGGGCACCGACGCCGAGCTCACCTACCTGGTCATGGAGTACGTCCCCGGGCGCACCCTGCGCGACGTCGTGCGCGACGAGGCCCCGATGCGGCCGGGCCGCGCGCTGCGGCTGCTGGAGCAGGTGCTGCTCGCGCTGTCGGCCGCCCACGCCGCGCACCTGGTGCACCGCGACATCAAGCCCGAGAACGTGCTGATCGCCCCCGACGGCGTGCTCAAGGTCGCGGACTTCGGACTGGCCCGCGCCGTCAGCGCCGCCACCACCGCGACCGGCGGCACGCTCATCGGCACCGTGTCCTACCTCGCGCCGGAGATCGTCGTGAACTCCGGCACCGACGCCCGCTCGGACGTCTACGCCTGCGGCGCGATGCTGTTCGAGATGCTCACCGGCTCCAAGCCGCACACCGGCGAGTCGCCGATCCAGGTCGCGTACCGCCACGTCCACGAGGACGTCCCCGCGCCGTCGTCCCTCGTGCCCGGCATCCCGCCCTACGTCGACGCGCTCGTCGCCCGGGCCACGGCCCGCGACCGCGACCGCCGCTCCCCCGACGCGCACGTGCTGCTGCAGCAGGTCCGCGCCGTGCTGCGCGCCCTGGACGCCGGACTGGACGACGACCCCGACCTGACCGCCGACCTCCAGCCCGGCTCCTCGGACGCCTGGGAGTCCGAGGTCACCCAGCGCGTCGCCGACGTGCGTCCGGCGTCCGTGCTGGGCCTGTCGCCCGACGAGGTCGGCTCCGGCACCGTCGTGGTGACCCCGGAGCACACCATGACCTGGGGCGCCGACCCGGCCGACCCGGCCGAGCCG
>NZ_JBNFNZ010000449.1:0-1956 GCF_057364525.1 Aeromicrobium sp. PFPM2_SD2 | reverse complement strand
CCGTCGACCTGCGGGGGCGACGACGCACACCGTGGCGCGGCGCCGGCGAGCGCGTGGGGCAAGGTTGGCGGTGTAGGGACGCGACGCCGCTCTCGCCGTCGTGGCGGGTGCCGGAGGCGCGGGGTAGGGGGGCTGATCAGGGTGACGTCAGGACGCATGGACAATTCCCTCCTGGGCGGTGGGGGCGGGCACAGGCGGCACGGGGCCGGCGGGAGGCGGGCGGGTCCAGCACCCCGCGGGCGGGCATGCGGACCGGGACGATGCGGTGGTGGAGCCACAGCCGCCCGAGCGAGGCGGCCATCCGGGCGGTGTCGCGCAGCACCTGCACGCGTGAGCCCTCCCGGTCGATCCACACGGTCGGGGCCTCGGCCACGGTCAGGCCGAGGGCGCGGGCGGTCACCAGCACGTCCACGTCGAACACGAAGTCCCGCGAGCTGACCAGCGGCATCACCCGCTCGGCGGCCCGGCGGGTCAGCACCTTGGCGCCGCACTGGGTGTCGTGGAAGGGCAGCCCGAAGACAGCCCGGACGGCGCGCGCGAACCCGGCGCTGGCCACGCGACGCGCCAGCGAGCGGGGCTTGGGCAGCACCGAGGCGGGGTGCCAGCGCGACGCGATGGCCACGTCGCGCCGGTGACGCCGAGCGTCTGGGCCAGCAGCTCGACCTCGGCCGGCGGCGTCGAGCAGTCGGCGTCGACGAAGGCGATGACGTCGGCGTCGCTGCGCCGGAACGCCTCGTTGATCACCCCGCCCTTGCCCAGGCGCGGGTACTCCACGGCGCGGACGCGGTGGTCGGCGAGCGCGTGCTGGTCGACCACCCGACGGGTCTCGTCGGTGCAGTCGTCGAGGGCGACGGTGATGCGCAGGTCGTCGCCCATCAGCTCGTTGCTGTAGGCGGTGAGCGTGCGGCCGATGCGGTGCTGCTCGTTGTGGGCGGGGATGACGATCTCGAGGGACATGAGTCGCTCCTGGAGGGACACGGACGTGCGTGTGCGCCGTCTCGGGCGTGCGAGGTGGGACGGGCGGCTGGCGGGCGGACGCGGCGTACGGTCCACCGGGACGCGAGGCGTCGGGCGGCAGGTCGTCGGTGACCTGCGCGGCTTCGTTCAGCTCGGCCGGTTCGGGGCGGCAGCGTGTGCCTGCCCGGCTCTGTCTCCACACTGCGGGGCATCGCCCGGAGTCACAACCTCAACACGCCGTGCGGTGACGAAGGTCACCGCACGACGCGCGAGAACCCCGGGATCCCGGGGAGAAATGAGAATGCTCTCATGGGGGCGCGAACCCGCGCGCCGGCCGCGGCGAACGGGCCGCGGGGTCGGCTAGCGGCCGGCCGAGGCCTTCGCCAGCAGCGCGTCGGCCAGTGCCTTGTAGCGCTCCTCGGCCGGCTGGTTGCCCACGCTCTGGTAGAGCGCGGCGAGGTTGTGCGCGGCCAGGAACGAGCCGGTGCCGCGCATCGCACCCTCCAGGTGCGGCGTGTCGCCGATCTCCAGGGCGGTGAGCCAGCAGTCCTCCACCAGCCGCAGCATCTCGGTCGCGCGCGGCGCGTCTCGAGCGTGTGGCGCAGCAGCACCTGCCCGACCTCGAAGTTCATGTCGGCCGAGTAGCGGTAGGCCGGCAGCTCGACGTCGACATGTCGATCGCCTCCTCGGTGAGGCCGATCTGCACCAGCACGCGCAGCAGGCGCAGCACGAGGTCGTGGCGCGACATCAGCGAGTCGCCGGTGGTCGGGCCGGAGCGGCGGTAGGCGATGCGCAGGTGCTTCGCGGCCGTCAGGGGGTCGCCGGAGGTCTGGTACTCCACGCCCATCTGGTAGCGCAGGTACTGGTTCTTCGGGTCGCTCGCGCGGGCCGGCGACGTCCAGCACGACCTCGCCGGGCAGCCCGTCGAGCCAGGCCCGGACGCGCTCGCGCTGGCGCGGGTCGGCGACCAGGAGCGGACGGGTCCACGCGCCGGGCCGG
>NZ_JBNFNZ010000448.1:0-1956 GCF_057364525.1 Aeromicrobium sp. PFPM2_SD2 | reverse complement strand
GCGGTGGCCCCGCAGGTTGCACGAGGCCAAGGACGGCCAGGACGCCCGGCCCGGCGCGTACCACCAGCGCGGTCCCCTCCCCTCGACCGCGAGGAGGGCGAACGCCGCGGCGAGCGCCAGGCACAGGACGCCCAGCGCGACGAACAGCAGCCCGCGCCGGTGGATCTCGTACGCCGGCTCGGGATCGATCGAACCGTGCCCCGGCACGGCGCGCAGCGACGTCACGCTCATCCCGCGCTCACCGAGGCCAGCACGTCCTCGAGGTCGTCGGGCTTGACCAGCACGTCACGCGCCTTCGAGCCCTCGCTCGGCCCGACCACGCCGCGGCTCTCCATGATGTCCATGAGGCGGCCGGCCTTGGCGAACCCGACGCGCAGCTTGCGCTGCAGCATCGAGGTGGAGCCGAACTGCGTGGTGACGACCAGCTCGATGGCCTGCAGGACGAGGTCGAGGTCGTCGCCGATGTCGTCGTCCAGCTCGCGCTTGGACTCCTTCGGCGCCGTCACGTCCTCGCGGTAGGACGGCTGCAGCTGCTCCTTGACGTGGGCGACGATGCCCTTGATCTCGGCCTCGTCGACCCAGGCGCCCTGCATGCGCATCGCCTTGTTCGCACCCATGGGCAGGAACAGGCCGTCGCCCTGACCCACCAGCTTCTCGGCACCGGGCTGGTCGAGGATGACGCGGCTGTCGGCCAGGGAGCTGGTGGCGAACGCGAGCCGGCTGGGCACGTTGGCCTTGATCAGGCCGGTGACGACGTCGACGGACGGGCGCTGCGTCGCCAGCACCAGGTGGATGCCGGCGGCGCGGGCCAGCTGGGTGATGCGGACGATCGAGTCCTCGACGTCGCGGGGGGCGACCATCATGAGGTCGGCGAGCTCGTCGACCACGACCAGCAGGTACGGGTACGGCGCCAGCTCGCGCTCGCTGCCCGGGGGCAGCTCGACCTGGCCGGCGCGGACGGCCTTGTTGAAGTCGTCCACGTGGCGGAAGCCGAAGTTGGCCAGGTCGTCGTAGCGCATGTCCATCTCGCGCACGACCCACTGCAGCGCCTCGGCTGCCTTCTTGGGGTTGGTGATGATCGGCGTGACCAGGTGCGGGATGCCCTCGTAGTTGGTGAGCTCCACGCGCTTGGGGTCGACCAGGATCATGCGCACCTCGTCGGGCGTGGCCCGCATGAGGATCGAGCTGATCATCGAGTTGACGAACGACGACTTGCCCGAGCCGGTGGCGCCGGCGACGAGCAGGTGCGGCATCTTGGCCAGGTTCGCGACGACGAAGCCGCCCTCGACATCCTTGCCCAGGCCCACGATCATCGGGTGGTGGTCGCCGCGCGCCTTGCCCGACCGCAGGACGTCGCCGAGCGAGACCATCTCCTTGTCGACGTTGGGGATCTCGACGCCGATGGCCGACTTGCCCGGGATGGGCGACAGGATGCGCACCTCGTTGGACGCCACGGCGTAGGAGATGTTCTTGGTGAGCGCGGTGACCTTCTCGACCTTGACCGCCGGGCCGAGCTCGACCTCGTAGCGGGTGACCGTCGGGCCCCGGGTGTAGCCGGTGACGGCGGCGTCGATCTGGAACTGCTCGAGCACCTCGGTGAGCCGCTTGACGACGTCGTCGGACGCGGCCGAGCGCGCCTTGGGCGGCGTGCCCTCCCGCAGCATCGCCGCGTCGGGCAGGTTGTAGACCACGTCCCCGGACAGGGCGAGCTGCTCGGTGCGCGCCGGGATCGGCTCGAACGGCTTCTCGGGCTTGGCCGGCTCCTCGCTGACGAGCACCTCGGAGGCCAGGTCGGCCGCGGTGGCGTCGGGCTCGACGCTGGCGTCGGCGTCGTCCGGACCGTCCACGAGCGGGTTCTCGTACACCTCGTCGACCGGGGGCGGCGGGGGTGCGCGGGTGACGGCGGCGAGCCGGCTTCTCCTCGGCCACGGGCTCGACCGGCACGGCGGCCTCCGC
>NZ_JBNFNZ010000447.1:0-1964 GCF_057364525.1 Aeromicrobium sp. PFPM2_SD2 | reverse complement strand
GCGTTCCGGTCCGTCGCCCGTCGTGCTCACCGACCAACCCCGCCGTCCCTGGCCGTCGCCCGCCGGCCGGCCTCGTCGAGGTGCTGCGCGCGCCCGCCCGGACGGGCTCGTGCGGGTCGTCTTGGCCGACCGCGCGCTGGAGCCGGACCTGCTGGACGGCGTCGCCGCCCTCGGCTGAGCCCCCTCGCGCCGGCGCCGTCCGGGAGCGGTGAGACAGCAACGTTCTCGACCTTCTGTCAGGTTGCCCACTCACCGCTCCGGACCCGGTGCGACCACGGGCGGTGAGACAGCAACCCCATCGACCCGCCAAGAGGTTGCCCACTCACCGCTGCCGCGGGCGAGGGGTTGCCCGCTCACCGCTCCGCGCGCGGGGGAGGTTGCCCACTCATCGGTGGCGGCGAGGCTCGGGCTAGTGGCCGGCCTCGTGCCAGGTGCGGCCGATGCCGACCGAGACGTCGAGCGGCACCGACAGGTCGGCGGCCGAGGCCATCTGCGCCCGGACGAGCGCCTCGACCTGCTCCAGCTCGCCGGCGGCGACCTCGAGCACGAGCTCGTCGTGCACCTGCAGCAGCATGCGCGAGCGCAGGTCGGCCTCGCGCAGCGCGGACGCCACGCCGAGCATGGCGACCTTGATGATGTCGGCCGCCGAGCCCTGGATGGGGGCGTTGAGCGCCATGCGCTCGGCCATCTCGCGGCGCTGGCGGTTGTCGCTCTGCAGGTCGGGCAGGTAGCGCCGCCGGCCCAGGATGGTCGCGGTGAAGCCGGTCATGCGCGCCTCGTCGACCAGCCCGCGCAGGTAGTCGCGCACGCCGCCGAACGTCTGGAAGTAGTCGTCCATCAGCGCCTGCGCCTCGCCCGTGGTGATGCCCAGCTGCTGGCTCAGGCCGTAGGACGACAGCCCGTACGCCAGGCCGTAGTTCATCGCCTTGATGCGGGCGCGCAGGCCGCCGTCGATGGCCTCGGGGTCGCGGTCGAAGACCTTGGCGGCCATGACGGTGTGGAAGTCCTGGCCGGAGTTGAACGCCGAGATGAGCCCGGCGTCCTCGGACAGGTGCGCCATGATGCGCATCTCGATCTGGCTGTAGTCGGCGGTCAGCAGCGTCTCGTAGCCGTCGCCGACGCAGAACGCCTCGCGGATGCGCCGGCCGGACTCGGTGCGGATCGGGATGTTCTGCAGGTTCGGGTCGGCCGAGCTGAGCCGTCCGGTCGCCGCGATCGTCTGGTAGTAGGTCGTGTGGATGCGGCCGTCGTCGGCGACCGTCTTCTGCAGCCCCTCGACCGTCTGGCGCAGCCGGGTGACGTCGCGGTGGTCGAGCAGGTGGGCCAGGAACGGGTGCTCGGTCTTGACGAACAGCGACTGGAGCGCGTCGGCGTCGGTCGTGTAGCCGGTCTTGGTCTTCTTGGTCTTCGGCATGCCGAGCTCCTCGAAGAGCACGACCTGCAGCTGCTTGGGCGAGCCGAGGTTCACCTCGCGACCGATGACGTCGTAGGCCTCCTGCGCCGCGGCGACCATGCGGTCGGTGAACTCGCCGTGCAGCGCCGACAGGTGGTCGGAGTCGACGGCGATGCCGACCTGCTCCATGACGGCCAGGACGTCGAGCAGCGGCAGCTCCACGTCGCGCAGCAGCGCCAGCGAGCCCTCGGCGTCCAGCTCGGGCTGCAGGGCGCCCCACAGGTCGAGGGTCGCCCGCGCCCGCTGGGCGGCGTTGGCCGGGCCGACGGTGTCGTCGTCGAACGACAGCTGGCCGGACGCCTCGGCGTCGGTCAGCTCGCGGTGCAGGTAGCGCACCGACAGGTCGGCCAGGTCGTAGGCGCGCTGGTCGGGACGCACGAGGTAGGTGGCCAGGGCGGTGTCGGCGGCGACGCCGCGCAGGGTCCAGGCCGTGAGCGGCCAGCGCGTGCACCTG
The DNA here is from genome assembly GCF_057364525.1 of Aeromicrobium sp. PFPM2_SD2. Classification (NCBI taxonomy): domain Bacteria; kingdom Bacillati; phylum Actinomycetota; class Actinomycetes; order Propionibacteriales; family Nocardioidaceae; genus Aeromicrobium; species Aeromicrobium sp. PFPM2_SD2. The sequence goes on along the minus strand of NZ_JBNFNZ010000447.1, from coordinate 57 downwards.
GCCTTGGCGTCGTGCAGCACCTTCGGGCGGGCCGGGTCGGCGAGCCAGTCGGCCAGG
>NZ_JBNFNZ010000446.1:0-1966 GCF_057364525.1 Aeromicrobium sp. PFPM2_SD2 | reverse complement strand
GGCGCACCAGCTCCCCAACGCCCACGCCGAGCCGGCGCAGCCGCGCGACGTCCACCCGCTCCTGCAGCCGCGGGAACAGCTCGTCCTCATCGTCGCGGACGTCTCGCGGAGCACCTCGACGAGCCGGGCGACCGCGGCCCGGCGCTGGTCGGGAGTGGCGGCCGGGTCCTCGAGCCTCACCCACAGCTCGTTGACCTCCTGGTGCTCCTGCTCGACCTGCAGCGTCAGCGCGTGGCCGTCCGGAAGCGCCCGGCGCATCACCGGCCACAGCACCGACTCCTCGGCGAACGCGTGCGGGAAGACGAGCCGGGCGATGCGGTGGAGGATCTCCTGCTCGTCCTCGGGCGTGGCCGAGGTCTCGAGCCGGCGCAGCAGCCGGTCCAGCACGACGTGGTCGCGCTGCTGGCGCACCAGGACGCTCCACGGCCCGCCCAGCTCGGACTCGGTCTGGTCGGCGATCGATCGCATCGTGCTCCTCGGTGACGGCGGGGGTCTTCTCCCGGCGTACCCCGGCACCGGCGGGCGTCACACGCCCGGCTGGGTCTCCCGCTCCCGGACGCCGTCGCGGACGTTCACGTTCAGCACCGCGGCCAGCACGACGACGGCCGCCGCGACCACCGGGAGCCAGCGGGCGGCGTCCGAGCCCGACGACTCGGCGATCGCGCCCGTCACGGCCGACGCCGCGGACTGACCGACGATGACCGCCGACCCGAGCATCGTCATGACCGTGGCCGAGCGGCCGACCGGGCTGCGCGTGGCCGCCAGGCTGTACTGGGTGACCAGGGTCGGGCCGATGCCGACGCCCGCGAGCACCATGGCACCGACCAGGCCGACCATCCCGTCGGCGAGCGCGTAGCCGACCGCGGCGACGAGCATGACCGCGCCGAAGACGAGCCAGCGGGCCCGCAGGGCGAACCGCTCGGGGAAGATCGCGACGGCGAGCGCCAGGACGGTCGAGCCGATGCCCATGACGCCGTAGACGAGTCCGGCCGCGTCGCCGGCGCCCTCGTCCCGCATGACGGCGGTGAGCGAGGTGAGCATGCTGCCGAAGAACATGCCGACGCCGAGCGTGCCGAGCACGGCCACCATCACGCCGGGTCGCAGCAGCTCGCGGGCGGGAGCGGCCTCGACCGGCTCGTCCGAACCCGACGGCTCGACGCGTCCGGTCGGGTGCAGCGCGAACGCCGTCACGAACAGGACGGTGAGGACGGCCGCACCGACGACGGGGGCGACCGGGTTCATCGTGGTGGCGAGCAGGCCGACGATGGCCGGGCCGAACACGAAGACGGTCTCGTCGGCCGCGGACTCGTAGGCCATGACGCCGTTGAGCGTCCTGACCCGGCGCCGGGCCGGCAGCCGGTCGGTGATGACGCCGAACAGCCGGCTGCGCGACATCGGGGCGACCTGCGGGGCCGTGGCACCGATGACGAACGCCGTCGCCAGCACCGCCAGGTCGGGCAGCGAGCTGAACGCGACCGCCGCCATGGCCAGCAGGGCGAGGCTGTTCGCCGCCCCCGCGACCAGCAGCACCGGACGCTGGCCGAAGCGGTCGGCGGCCATGCCGAGCAGCGGGCCGAAGAGCGCGGTGCCGGCGCCGACCGCGGCGGAGTTGAGACCGCCCAGCGCGACCGAGTCCCGCGCCGCCACGACGAGCGTCAGGACGCCGACGATCATCATGGCGTAGGGGAACCGGGCCACGAAGGCCACGGGGAAGTACGAGGGGCCGACGGCGCGCCGCAGGGTGAGGTCGTCGTCGGGTCCGGCGGTGCGGAGCAGCTCGTCGGGAAGGGTCATCCATCTCTCCATCACGCGGTGCCGCCTTGGACGGCCCGCGCGGGCCCGAGGTAGATGCACGTCCTTCGGTGGGGCCGGAGCCCCGCCGGCCGGTCGAACGACCGGCCCGACCAGGGTACCCGGTCGGGCCACGGACGCCGCCCGGGCTCGTCCGAGCGCCTCCGGAGCCGCC
>NZ_JBNFNZ010000445.1:0-1977 GCF_057364525.1 Aeromicrobium sp. PFPM2_SD2 | reverse complement strand
GTACGCGGTGCCGGTCGCCGGTGGGCGCGGTGTGCGCCGGTCGGCGTCGGCGGTGGTGCCGGTGCTGACGAGCAGCGCGGCGGTGAGCGCGGCGACGGCCGCGGTGGCGGTGGCGCGCAGGCGCGTGCGAGTGGTCATCTGTCATCCCCCCGGAAGCAGCGTGGACCTCGACCGTAGGCACAGCCGACGCTCGTCGGCAACGGGACGGCCGGACGTGGCGGGAGGGGTGCGGACGGTGCTGCGGGCATACTCGTCCGATGCCGCACCTGGAGATCGAGTACACCGACAACATCGCGGGCCTGGACGCCGAGCGCGTGCTGGCCGCGGCCGTGGAGGCCCTGGACGGCGTGGGCGAGTACGACATGGCGTCCACCAAGGCGCGGGTGCGCCGGCTGGACGTCTACGCCGTGGACCGGCCCGACTCCGGGGGCGCGTTCGTGGCGGTGACGCTGAGCGTCCTGCCCGGACGCTCGGAGGACCTGCTCCGCCGCACGTCCGAGGCGATCTCGGCGGCGGTCGCCGGCGCCGCGTCGTACCCGGCAGGCACGCAGGTCACGACCCAGGTCCGCGAGCTGCAGGGCTACAGCAAGGTCGTCGTCTGAGGCGTCCCGTCACGACCGGGGCGCGGTCGTGCTGCCGGCGCGCAGGGCGAGCACGAGCAGCGCGCCGACCTGGGCGACGACGAGCGGGGTGGCGTGGTCGATGAACCCGGCGAGCACGTGCTCGAACGCGCTCGCGCCCGGCTCGACGTCCTGGCCGTGCAGCCGGTCGGGCGCGGCGAGGCCGAACCCGACCACGACGGCGGTCATGAGCAGCGGTGGCAGGACGCCGGCGACGAAGAACCCGCCGAGGCGGACGGTCAGCGGGACGCTCCAGGCGACGAGGACGAACGCGACGCCGAACAGCAGACCGAGGCGTCCCTCGACGAGCAGCTCGAGCACGATCACGACGGCCAGGGCGACGACGGCGAGCACGACGGCCTGCCCGGCCAGCAGGTCCTGGGACGCCAGGCTGCCGCGGGGACGCGGGCGTCGGGCCGCCGTGGACATGGTCAGGAAGATAGCCGCTCGACGAGCTCGGGAGCCGTAGGCGCACGGTGGCCGGTCTCGACCCGACGCGGGACGCGACCTCGCGGGCGCCGATGTCGAGGTCGTGCAGCCGGCGGGCGGTCACCAGCAGGCGCGACTCGACCGAGCCGACGGTGTCGTTGTAGCTGGTGACGGCGTTGGCCAGCGCCTTGCCCAGGGCGTCGACGTGGCCGCCGACCACGCCGATGCGCTCGTAGAGCTCGGCGGCCACGCGCTGGATCTCGCGGGCGTTGTCGGCCAGCCGCTCCTGGGTCCAGGCGTGGGCGACGGTGCGCAGCAGCGCGATGAGCGTCGTGGGCGTGGCCAGCACGACCTGCTTGGCCGCGGCGTGCTCGAGCAGCGACGGGTCGTGGGCGAGCGCCTCGGCCAGGAACGCCTCGGCCGGCACGAAGAGCACGACGAACTCGGGGGAGTGCTCGAGCCGGCTCCAGTAGGCCTTGGACGCGAGCTGGTCGACGTGGGTGCGCAGCTGGCGGACGTGGCGCTGGACGTGGACCTGGGCGACCTCGGGGTCGCCGGACTCGACGGCGTCCAGGTAGGCGTCGAGCGGGACCTTGGCGTCGACGACGACGTTCTTGCCGCCGGCCAGGTGGACGACCATGTCGGGCCGCAGGGTGCCGTCGGCGGTGGTGACCTGCAGGTCGAAGTCGCAGTGCTCGACCAGGCCGGCCAGCTCGGCGGTGCGCTTGAGGTGCATCTCGCCCCAGCGTCCGCGCACCTGCGGGCGGCGCAGGGCGGTGGCCAGCGAGGCGGTCTCGCGGCGCAGGGAGTCGGACGTGGTGCGGACCGCCTCGACCTGCTCGCGCAGCTGGCTGTGCCACTCGATGCGGCTGGCCTCGAGCTGGCGCAGGCGGGCGTCGAAGCGGTCGAGGCTCTCGCGCACCGGCTC
>NZ_JBNFNZ010000444.1:0-1983 GCF_057364525.1 Aeromicrobium sp. PFPM2_SD2 | reverse complement strand
CCCGCGCTTCGACCTCGTGCCGCTGCCGCTCACGTCCGGGCGCCGGCCGGTCAGCATCGCGCTGCACTGCGCGTGGTCGCCGGACCACCCCCGGCGCCGCGCTGCTGTCCGACCTGGCGACCGGCTGCGGGCCTGGGTCGCCGAGCGCTACGCCTAGCCGCCGTCAGCGGACGGTCTCGGCGTCGCCGGCGATGCGCTGGGCGATCCAGATCGGGACGATCGACACGACGATCAGCACCACGGCCACGACCGCGACCACCGGCGCCTGGTTGGGCCGGAACAGGTTGTTGAGGATCCAGATCGGCAGCGTGTTCGTGCCGGCACCGGCGGTGAACGTCGTCACGATGATCTCGTCGAAGCTCAGCGCGAACGCGAGCAGGCCGCCGGCCAGCAGCGCCGAGCGCAGCTGCGGGAACGTGACCAGGCGGAACGTCGTCCAGAGCCCCGCGCCGAGGTCGGCCGAGGCCTCCTCGAGGTTGCCGCCCATGCGCCGCAGCCGGGCGATGACGTTGTTGAACACCGTGACGATGCAGAACGTCGCGTGGGCGACGATCACCGTGACGATCGACAGCTGCACGCCCATGATCCCGCGGAAGGCGTTGTTCAGCGCGATGCCGGTGACGATGCCGGGCAGCGCGATCGGCAGGATCACCAGCAGGTAACGGCGAGCGCCTGCCCAGCGAGCCGGAGCTGGCCGCGATGCTCGGGGTCGCGACCGTGACCGCGCGCGAGGCGCTCGTCTCGCTGCGCGCCCAGGGCCTCGTGACCACCGTGCGCGGGCGCGGCGGCGGCTCGTTCGTCACGCGACCCGACGGCCAGGACGACCAGCGCCTGCACGACCGGCTCGCCGCGATGACCCGCGTCGACCTGGCCGACCGGGGCGTGCACTACGCCACGATCCTGGCCGGCTGCGCGGAGCTCGCCGCCGAGCGGGCGAACCCCGAGGAGACCGAGGACCTGCGCGAGATCGTGCTGCCCGAGCACGTCGACGACGTCGGGTCGGTGCGGCACGCCGACACCGAGCTGCACGTCGCCCTGGCCGCGCTGACGCACTCGGCCCGGCTGGCGCGCGACGTCATGCGGGTGGAGTCGGAGTTCGGCGTGCTGCTGCGCCTGCCCCTGGCGGCGGCCGACCATCAGGAGACGGTGCGCGCCCACCAGGTCGCGCTCCTGGACGCGGTCGCGGCGCACGACGCGGCCGCGGCCCGTCAGCAGATGCGACGCGCGTCCGCCAGGCGCTCGGCGAGCTCGCCGAGCTTCACTCGAGGATCCGGTGAGGCCCATGTCGACCACCCACGTCACCTCCGTCGACGACTGCGTCCGGGCGGTCGAGGAGTTCTTCCACCCGCTGCAGTCGACGCTGACCTCGCTGGGCCAGCGCCTCGTGCCGCTGTTCGACGAGCCGCCCGCCTCCGACGCGCGCCTGCGCGCCGCGCTGCGCGTCGAGGTGCTGGCCGACGCCCACGCGATGGGCGCGGGCTTCGTCGTCACGCCCGGCCTGCTCGCCGACGACGACTACCTGCTGGCCTGGTGGCAGGGCGACGGCAAGGAGCCGCTCACGCGCTCCCCTGCGCTGGTGCAGTCCACCGACTACAGCCGCCAGGAGTGGTTCCGGACGCCGCTGCGCACCGGCGCGTCGCACGTGACGGGCCCGTACGTCGACTACGTGTGCACCGACGAGTTGACGCTGACCATCACCGTGCCCGTCACCCGCGGCGGCCGGATGCTCGGCGTCATGGGCGCCGACGTGCTCGCCTCCACGGTGGAGAAGTCCCTGCTCGCGACCTTCGCGGGCGCCGGGGCGACCCTGGCCAACCGGCACCACCGCGCCGTGCTCTCGGCCCAGCCGCAGGTGTTCGCCGGCGAGCCCGTCGACCCGCACGCGTACGCCGTCAGCCGGCCTGCCGCGGGCTCCCGCTGGACGTCTACGCCTGACGCGACGAGGGCCACCCGCCGGCGGCCGGGTGCCCTCGTCGTGGAGCG
>NZ_JBNFNZ010000443.1:0-1992 GCF_057364525.1 Aeromicrobium sp. PFPM2_SD2 | reverse complement strand
AACGCTCCTGGCCGTGCAGGCCGTCGTCGGCGCCGCGCTCGACCGGGCCCGCAAACGGCGAGGGCCCGACCCTCGTCGAGGCGGTGACCTACCGGGTCGGGCCCCACACGACGTCCGACGACCCGACGCGCTACCGCGACCCGCAGGAGGTCGAGCACTGGAAGGAGCGCGACCCGCTGCTGCGCCTGCGCCGCCACCTGGAGGCCCAGGGCGTCGACCTGTCGTTCTTCGCCGACCTCGACGCCGAGGCCGAGGCGCTGGGCCGGCACCTGCGCGAGGCGTGCAAGGCGCTGCCGGAGCCGGACCTGGCCGACATGTTCGACCGCGTCCACGCCGAGGGCACGCCGGAGCTGGCCGAGCAGAAGGCGTCCTACGTCGCCTACCGCTCGTCGTTCGAGGGGGGTCTGTGATGACGACCATGAGCATCGCCAAGGCGATCAACGCCGGCCTGCGGGCCGCGATGGAGACCGACCGGCACGTGCTGGTCATGGGCGAGGACGTCGGCCGTCTCGGTGGCGTCTTCCGCGTCACCGACGGGCTGCAGAAGGACTTCGGCGACGGCCGGGTCATCGACACCCCGCTGGGCGAGTCCGGCATCGTCGGCGCCGCGGTCGGCCTGGCCATGCGCGGCTTCCGCCCGGTCGTCGAGATCCAGTTCGACGGCTTCGTCTACCCGGCCTACGACCAGATCGTCAGCCAGGTCGCGAAGCTGCACGCCCGCAGCAGCGGCACCGTGCCGATGCCGATGGTCGTCCGCATCCCGTTCGGCGGCGGCATCGGTGCGGTCGAGCACCACTCCGAGAGCCCCGAGGGCCAGTTCGTCCTCACCGCCGGGCTCAAGGTCGTCTCGCCGTCCACGCCGCACGACGCGTACTGGATGATCCAGCAGGCGATCGCCAGCGACGACCCGGTCGTGTTCATGGAGCCCAAGCGGCGCTACTGGCAGACCGGCGAGGTCGGCGACGAGGACACCCCGCTGCACGCCTCGCGCGTCGTGCGCCCGGGCACGGACGCCACCCTGCTCGCGTACGGCCCGATGGTGCGCACCTGCCTGGACGCCGCCGAGGCGGCCGAGGCCGAGGGGCGTCAGCTGGAGGTCATCGACCTGCGCACCCTCTCGCCGCTGGACCTGGAGCCGGTCCACGCGTCGGTGCGTCGCACCGGCCGCGCGGTCGTCGTCCACGAGGCCGCCCGCACGCTCGGCCTCGGCGCCGAGATCGCCGCCCGGGTGCAGGAGGAGTGCTTCTACTCCCTCGAGGCGCCCGTGCTGCGCGTGACCGGCTACGACCTGCCCTACCCACCCAGCCGGGTCGAGGACGAGTACCTGCCGGACCTCGACCGCGTCCTGGACGCCGTCGACCGCTCGATGGCGTTCTGAGGAGACCTGCATGGACGTGTTCAACCTGCCCGACGTGGGCGAGGGCCTGACCGAGGCCGAGATCGTCACCTGGCACGTGCAGCCCGGCGACGTCGTGGAGGTCAACCAGCCGCTCGTCGACATCGAGACGGCCAAGTCGGTCGTCGAGCTGCCCAGCCCGTTCGCCGGCCCGGTCGGCGCGCTGCTCGTGCCGGAGGGCGAGACGGTGCCGGTCGGCACCCCGATCGTCCGCTTCGGCGAGGACGTCGCTCCGGTCCCGGCCGCCGAGCCCGAGGCGGCTCCACCCCGGCCGCTGAGCTGGTCGAGGAGGAGCCCGCCGACGAGACGCCCCGCGGCGCAGCCGGCCGCCGGAGCCCGCCGCACCGAAGCGCGAGCCCGTGCTCGTCGGCTACGGCCCGAAGGTGCCCGGCGCGAACGTCCGGCGCCCGCGCCACGTCGCCTCGGTCGACACCGAGAAGGTGGCGCAGAAGCCCGCACCGGAGGTGCTGGCCAAGCCGCCCGTGCGCAAGCTCGCCCGCGACCTCGACGTCGACCTGGCCTCGGTGCCGCACGACGGCGAGGTGGTCACGCGCGAGGACGTGGAGGCGTTCGCGCGTCCGCAGGCCCCGGCCACC
>NZ_JBNFNZ010000442.1:0-2000 GCF_057364525.1 Aeromicrobium sp. PFPM2_SD2 | reverse complement strand
GCGGCCACGCGCGGCGAGCAGCCGGGCCTCGGGTCGGTCGCCGTGCGCGACCGAGCCGGGCGCGGTGGCCCGGACGTCGTGCCCGGCGGCGACCTCGGCGTCGACGATCGGCTGCAGCAGGCCCAGCGGTTCCTTCGTCGTCACGCGCGTCGGTCCAGCACGGTGACCTGCTGCGCCACGGCCTCGCGCACCTCGAGCGGGAGGTCGGACGCGGCGACGACGCGGACGATCGGCACGCCGAGCTCCGGCAGGGTCGTCGACCCGTCGAGCGCCGCGACGAGCGCGTCGGCGACCGCCTCCTGCGCCTCGGGAGCGTCCTGGGTCTGGTGGACCAGCAGGCCGAGCCACGGGCTGTCGTCGACCCGGTAGAGCAGCGCCCACACCGCCTCGACGAACTCGTACCGGCCGGCCTGCTCGGCGAGGGACTTGCGGACCTTGCCCGGCAGCAGCTGCCACACCTTGTACTCGGTGTGGGACCCCGCCGGGAAGACCTCGGTCAGGGGCTTGAGCGAGGCCGCGTACTCGGGGTCGACCTCCAGGCCGCCGGGGGCGCCGGAGTCGACGACGACGCCGACGCCGTCGGGCAGCTCACGCAGGCGCGAGGCGACATCGGTCTGGTACAGCGTCCATCCCTGCGGAGCACCGGCGACCGCCAGGTCCTCGCGGGTCCACAGCGCCACGCGCGGGCGTCCGTCGGCACCGCGCAGCGAGTAGATCTGCGTGCGGTCGGGGCTGACCGCCATGAGGGCGTGGCCCAGCACGAAGCTCCACTTGTCGGCGAAGGCCGGGGACGCGCTCATCGGCTCGCCCCGACGTACCCGGTGCCGCGCAGCACCTGGGAGATGGTCTCGACGCTGCGCTGCAGGTCGATGTCGATCTGGATCTGGGCCAGGTCCGGCGCCCGGAAGCGGTCGGGGTTGTGCAGCACCTCGTCGGCGTAGGCGACCCCCGGCGACGGGTTGTCGGCGCCGTGGAGCGGGATGGTGCCCTGTCCGCCGAGCGCCTGGTGGAGCGGGCCGCCGAACCGCCGGATCTCGTCCGGGTCCAGGTTGACGAGGTCGATCGGCTGGCCGCCGTGGTCGAGCACCGACAGGTCGCCGCGCGAGAGGCCCTCGCTGATGTCCAGGTAGAACTGCTGGGTTCCGCCGGCGCCGTACTGCGGGTTGGCCAGCGTGGTGCCGGTCGCCGCGTCGACGGGCCGGTTGACCTGGATCTCGATCATGGACGGTCGGTAGTCGTGCAGGTTCGGTCCGACTTGCAAGCCTTCCCACACCTGGCTGGCCGAGTGGTTGGCGGCCGCCGCCGTGCCCTCCGGGGCGGCGTAGACGCCCAGGCCGGGGAAGCCGGCCTCGATCCGGGTGCCCGGCTGCAGCACGGTGTTGGTGTAGACGTCGCGTCCGGGGTAGGGCACCTCGCCCTGCCACGAGCGGGCCTGGGCCGCCATGCCGCTGACCTGGTGGTCGGCGGCGACGAACGCCTGGCCGATCTCGGTCAGCGTCGAGCGCAGCCGCGGGATGGCGAGGGCGCCCTCCTGGCCGAGCACCTGCACCGTGGCCCGCACGCCCGGCAGGAAGCCGCGGCGCAGCACGTCGGCGGTGCGGATCAGCGCGACGGCGGCGTCCTTGCCGGCCATGGCGACGTGGGAGACGGCCGCGAGGGTGCCGCCGGAGCGGAACGCCGCGGTCAGCGCGGCCAGCGAGGTGAGACCCTTCGTGCCCGGGATGCAGCCGAGCAGCGCCAGCCCGACGTCCCACAGGCTGCCCTCGCCGTTGGCGTACTTCATGAGCGCGTCGGCCAGCACGACGAGGGCGGCGGCGAGCACCACCCAGGCCAGGGGGCCGCCGATGATCAGCACGACGACGCCCAGGACGGCGACGACGATCTTGGCGACGGTGACGAGCGCGTCCCACACCTTCGAGGCGCCGTCCTTGAACGCTCCCAGCGCGAGCGCGGCTCGACGGCCCGCGTCGGCGGCGTCGCGGACCGGCGGGCGGCCTCGC
>NZ_JBNFNZ010000441.1:0-2007 GCF_057364525.1 Aeromicrobium sp. PFPM2_SD2 | reverse complement strand
GCACGGCGCGCCCACCGCGTCGGCCAGCCCGCGACCGCGACGTCCGCCCAGCCAGGCCCCGCCCAGGACGAGCCCCAGGGCCGCCACCGGCAGGACCCACGACAGCGTGCTGAGCAGGTGGGCCCGGCCGACGAACCCGTCCGTGACGCTGCCGGACCCGATCTCGGCGAGCCGCACGTCCAGGTCGTCGGGCAGCGACGCCTCCACGTCCGGCGCGACGGTCGTGACCGCCGCGACGACGAGCGCGCGACGTCGGCGAGCTGCAGGACGAGCTGGTCGTCGCGCCGACGACGAGCGCGTCGTGCAGCGGGCGCACCGCGGCGCGCGACAGACCGGGCCGAGCGCCGGGCTCGAGACGAGGCTGTCGCCCACCGACTCCAGCAGCGGCCGCAGCGCGACGAGCTCGGGGTCGACCTCGATGACCTGGTCGCTGATCTCCACGCCGAGCAGGCGCGACACCGCCGGGTCGCCGCGGACGTCGTCGACGTGGCCGACGAACCGGTCGGCGTCCAGCACCTCGCGGTCGACGTGCACGGCCACGAGGCCGGCCAGCAGCACGACGGCTCCCAGCGCCGACAGGACGCGGGACAGGACGGGCACGGCGCCTCCACGGGTGTGGTGGGGACGCTACTCCTGCGCCTGCGCGAGGGTCAGTCCTGCGACGCCCTCAGCGCGATGTCACGGCGGTGGTGGGCGCCACGGATCCGGATCGCGTCGACGCCGGCGTAGGCGCGCTCGCGGGCCTGGACCAGGTCGTCGCCGGACGCCGTCACGGCCAGCACGCGACCGCCGGCGGTGACCAGGCGTCCCTCGGCGTCCAGCGCGGTGCCGGCGTGGATGACGTCCACCCCCGCGATCGCGTTCGCGTCGTCGACGCCCTCGATCACGTCACCGGTGCGCGGCGACTCCGGGTAGTCCTCGGAGGCGACGACGACCGTGACGGCCGAGCCGGTGCGCCACTGGGGCAGGCCGACGCGGCCGAGCTCGCCGGTCGCGGCACCGTGCAGCAGGGTCGACAGCGGCGTCTGCAGCAGGGCCATGAGGGCCTGGGTCTCGGGGTCGCCGAAGCGGGCGTTGAACTCCACCACCCGGGTGCCGCGGGACGTCAGCGCCAGGCCGGCGTAGAGCAGGCCCTGGAACGGGGTGCCGCGACGGGCCATCTCCCTGACCGTCGGGACGAGCACGCGGCGGCAGACGTCCTCGACGAGGTCGTCCGGGGCCCACGGCAGCGGCGTGTAGGCGCCCATGCCGCCGGTGTTGGGGCCCGCGTCGTCGTCCAGCGCGCGCTTGAAGTCCTGCGCGGGCTGGAGCGGCAGCACGGTCTCGCCGTCGGTGATCGCGAACAGCGAGACCTCCGGGCCGTCGAGGTACTCCTCGATGACGACGCGGTCGCAGGCCAGCGCGTGGTCGAGCGCGGCCTGGCGGTCGTCGGTGACGACGACGCCCTTGCCGGCGGCGAGACCGTCGTCCTTGACGACGTACGGGGCGCCGAACGCGTCGAGCGCGGCCTCGACCTGCTCGCGGGTGGTGCACACGTGGGCCATGGCGGTCGGGACGCCCGCGGCGGCCATGACGTCCTTGGCGAACGCCTTGGACCCCTCGAGCTGCGCGGCCTCCTTGCTGGGGCCGAAGCAGGCGATGCCGGCCTCGCGGACGGCGTCGGCGACGCCGGCGACGAGCGGGGCCTCCGGACCGACGACGACCAGGTCGGCGCCCAGCTCGGCGGCCAGCGCGGCCACGGCGGCGCCGTCCATCGGGTCGACCGGGTGCAGCGTGGCGAACGCGGCGATGCCCGGGTTGCCGGGGGCGGCGTGCACCTCGGTGACGTGCGGGTCGCGGGAGAGGGCGAGGGCGAGCGCGTGCTCGCGGCCGCCGGTGCCGATCACGAGGTCTTCACGGACCCCGAGCCTATCGGCGTCCGGCCGCCGCCGGCCGACGGCGCCGCCGGACGAGCAGGACGACCGCGCCGACGAGCGCCGCGCCGCCGGCGCCAGCCAGCGCAGCGCG
>NZ_JBNFNZ010000440.1:0-2008 GCF_057364525.1 Aeromicrobium sp. PFPM2_SD2 | reverse complement strand
CGCGAGGTCGGCGGCCGCGACGTTTGCCGCGGGCCTGCTCGGGGTTGCGCGCCCCGGGGATGACGGTGGTGACGCCCGGCTGGTCGATGATCCAGCGCAGCGCGGTCTGGGCCATCGTCGCGCCCTCGGGGACGAGCGGCGCCAGCCGGCGGACGGCCTCCAGGCCGACCTCGAACGGCACGCCCGAGAACGTCTCGCCGACGTCGAACGCCGAGCCGTCACGGTTGTAGCTGCGGTGGTCGGACGCGTCGAAGGTCGTGCTCTCGTCGTACTTGCCCGAGAGCAGGCCGCTGGCCAGCGGGACGCGGACGATGATGCCGACCCCGGCGTCCTGCGCGGCCGGCAGGACGTCCTCGAGCGGCGCGAGGCGCAGCATGTTGAGGATGATCTGCACGGTCGCGACGTGCGGCCGGGCGATCGCCCGCAGCGCCTCCTCGCGGGTCTCGACGCTGACGCCGTAGGCGGCGGCGCGTCCCTCGTCCACGAGCGTGTCGAGCGCGTCGAACACCGCGTCGTCGGCGTACACCGGCGTGGGCGGGCAGTGCAGCTGCACCAGGTCGAGGGTGTCGACGCCCAGGTTCTCGCGCGAGCGGTCGGTCCACTCGCGGAACGCGTCCAGCGTGTACGCCTCGGGCACGTGCGGGTCGGACCGGCGGCCCATCTTGGTGGCGACGGTGACGTCGTCGTGGCCGCGCGAGCGCAGCCAGCGGCCGATCAGCTGCTCGCTGCGTCCGTCGCCGTAGACGTCGGCGGTGTCGTAGAAGCGGACACCGCCCTCGTAGGCGGCGTCGAGGACGGCGACGGCGTCCTCCTCGCGCACCTCGCCCCAGTCGGCGCCGAGCTGCCAGGTGCCGAGGCCGACGACGGGGACGTCGCGTCCGGTGCGGCCGAGCGTGCGGGTCTGCATGGGTCCTCCCGGACGGTCAGTCGAGCGGCGGGACGAGGACGGCGCGCAGGGTGTCGAGCCCCAGGCCGCCGAGCTCGAGCGCCCGGCGGTGGAACGCCTTCACGTCGAAGTCGGCACCCTCGCGGCGGGCCACCTCGTCGCGCACCTGCTCCCAGATGCGCTGTCCCACCTTGTACGCCGGAGCCTGGCCCGGCCACCCGAGGTACCGGTCGACCTCGAAGCGGATGAACGAGTCGTCCATGTTGACGTGGCGACGCATGAACGCGAGCGCGTTCGCGGCGTCCCACGTGCCGCCGTCGGGATGCGGCTTGCGCAGGTGCACGCCGATGTCGAGCACGACGCGGGCGGCGCGCATGCGCTGGGCGTCGAGCATGCCGAGCCGGTCGGCCGGGTCGTCGAGGTAGCCCAGCTCGTCCATGAGCCGCTCGGCGTACAGCGCCCAGCCCTCGCCGTGGCCGGACGTCCAGCTCATGCGGCGCCAGCTGTTGAGCGTCGACGCCTGGTGGGTGGCGATCCCGATCTGCAGGTGGTGGCCCGGGACGCCCTCGTGGTAGACGGTCGTCAGCTCGCGCCAGGTGCCGAACGTCTCGACGCCCTCGGGGACGCTCCACCACATGCGGCCGGGACGGGAGAAGTCCTCGGTCGGGCCGGTGTAGTAGATGCCGCCGTCCTGGGTGGGCGCGATCATGCACTCCAGCGCCCGCACCCGCTCGGGGATGTCGAAGTGGGTGCGGCCCAGCTCCTCGACGGCGGCGTCGGACGTGCGCTGCATCCAGGCCTGCAGGGCGTCGGTGCCGTGCAGCTGGCGCGCCGGGTCGGCGTCCAGGAAGGCGACGGCCGCCTGCACCGGGTCGCCGGAGGCGCCGGGGACGATCTGCCGGGCGACGTCCTCCTGCTCGGCGACGGTGCGGGCGAGCTCCTCCAGTCCCCACTCGTAGGTCTCGTCCAGGTCGACCTTCGCGCCGAGGAAGGAGCGCGACTGCAGCGCGTACGTCTCGCGGCCGACCGCGTCCTCGGCCGGTGCGGCGGGGGCGAGCTCTTTTTTTTTTTTTGTCGCGCAGGAAGGTCCCGAGCCGCTCGTACGCCTCGGCGGCGGCGCGG
>NZ_JBNFNZ010000439.1:0-2013 GCF_057364525.1 Aeromicrobium sp. PFPM2_SD2 | reverse complement strand
CGCGGGTCACCAGGTCCGCGAGCCAGGACGCCCCACGGTGCCCCCGGCGGCGACGAGCGCGACGAGGCGCGCGTCGCGGTGAGGGGCCGGCATGGGGCTCAGACTAGGCGGGCCGCTGCTCGGGTCGGAGGGGTGGCGCGCCCGGCAGGACTCGAACCTGCGACCCAGAGATTAGAAGGCTCTTGCTCTATCCAGCTGAGCTACGGGCGCCCGGCGGCCGGAGCCGCCGAGCGCCAGTATGCCGCAGCGGGGCGGAGGGTTCGTCCCGGCGGCGTGGCCGAAACCGGCCCGGCGGTGCGGCTCGAAGTGGGATGCTGCGGTGCCGGTGCATCGCCGGCGCGGAAGGGACGGGTGTGATGAGGAAGCGCGTGGTGCTCGTCGGTGCCGCCGTCGCGGCGGTCGTCGCGATGGCCGGATGGTGGTCCGTCGACCGCGCCCTGCGCCCTGAGGTCCGCGCCGGATCAGGCATGCAGCTCGGCACAGGATTCTCCTCCGGCCAGGACCACATGCTCTTGTACGTCGACGACCTGTGCGTGGATGGCGCACGCCGGGCGACGGTCACGGACGTGGCTCCGGTGCGAGCGCTGGGCGCGACGGTGAGCGACTTCGGTCTGCAGGTGGGCGGGCCTGGAATCGGCGCGATGGACGGCAGGCTCTCCGAGGTGCCCGACCTGACTTTGACCCGTGCGGTCGAGACCGCCTGCTCCGGGTCTCCGGGCGGGCCGACGCCATTGGTCGTGGAGCTGCAGCGCGACGGCACAGGTGACGGTGAGGTCGAGGGGTTGCGTATCCGTTACAGGGTCGATGGGGAAGAACGCACGGCCGTCAGCAGCGCGCACGTCACGTTGTGCACCTCCAGGCCCGACCCCTGCTCCGCCGTCGGCTGACCTCCACGTCCCCTAGCGTGCGGGCCATGACCGTGGACTCCCAGCTCGCCGGCCTGCTCACCCTGCTCGAGGCCGGCACCCCGATGCACCAGCAGACGCCCGCCGAGGCCCGCGCGGGCTTCCGCACGCTCACCGTCGACATGCGCCAGCCCGAGAGCGTGGTGCCCGTCGGCTCGGTCGAGGACACCACCGTGGCCGGCGCCGAGGGCGACCTCCGGGCCCGCGTCTACCGGCCCGAGGCCGACGGGCCCGTGCCCACGATCGTCATGCTCCACGGCGGTGGCTTCGTCATCGGTGACCTCGACACCCACGACAACATGGCCCGCACGATCTGCGCCGGCACCGGCGCGGTGGTCGTCTCGGTCGACTACCGGCTCGCGCCCGAGCACCCGTTCCCGGCCGCCCCGATGGACGCCGTCGCCGCCACGCTGGACGTCATGGAGCGGCGCGCGCAGCTGGGCGGCTCCGACCTCGTGGCGGTCGCGGGCGACAGCGCCGGGGCCAACCTCTCGGCCGTCGTCGCCCAGCAGGTGCCGGAGGTCGCGGCGCAGCTGCTGCTGTACCCGGTCACCGACATGGGCGGGGAGTACGCCTCGCACCAGGAGAACGCGACCGGCTACTTCCTGGACCTGCCGACCATGCAGTGGTTCGGTGCCCAGTACGTCCCCGAGGGCACCGACCCGGCCGACCCGCGGCTGTCGCCGCTGCACGGCGACCTGACCCAGGTCGCGCCGGCCGTGGTGGCCACCGCCGGCTTCGACCCGCTGCGCGACGAGGGCGACGCGTACGCGGCGGCGCTCGAGGCGGCCGGGGTGCGGGTCGTGCACCGGACCTACCCGGCGATGATCCACGGCTTCATGGACATGGGCGCGTTCTCCGAGGGGGCCAAGGCCGCGGTCGACGACGCCGTCGCGGCGTTCGCCGACCTGCTCGCGTCGCTGCCGCGTCCCTGAGCGGCGTGTCCGTCACCCGGTGACGGACACGCCTCGTCCGCTCCCGCCGTGGGCGGGGGCGGACGGGCAGGATGCTGCGGTGCCGACCTTCCCCCGGGCGGCGCGTGCGCCGGCGTCGCCGTCCTGACGCTGCTCGGGCGCGTGCTCCGCCGTGCCCGTGCCGTCCGTCGAGG